>JAEXDU010000077.1 GCA_023401495.1 Bacillota bacterium | reverse complement strand
GTCTTTGACAGCCGCAGCATCGTTTGGGAGGAATAACGCATGGCAGATTTGAAAGTAACCGTTGCCGGGGTGGAGTTCCAGAATCCGTTGATCGCGGCCTCCGGCACCTTTGGCTTCGGCCATGAATATCTGGAGTTTTTCCCGCTCTCTACCCTCGGCGGCATCTCCTGTAAGGGGATCACGCTGAAAGAGCGCATGGGCAATCCCCCGCCACGCATCGCGGAAACGCCTGGCGGCATGCTCAACGCGGTTGGGCTGCAGAATCCCGGCGTCGACACCTTCATTAAAAAAGACCTGCCGTGGCTTTCTCAGCAAGGCACGCGGATCATCGCCAATATTGCGGGCAACACCCCGGCGGAATACTGCGAAATGGCGGAGCGCCTTTCCGACACCGCTGTTGACATGATCGAACTGAACATCTCCTGCCCGAACGTAAAACAGGGCGGCGTGCACTTCGGCACCTCCTGTGCCGGAGTGGAGGACATCACCGCGCAGGTGCGCAGGTTCTGCAAAAAGCCGCTGATGGTGAAGCTCTCCCCGAACGTTGCGGATATCGGCGACATCGCCGCCGCGGCCGAAAGCGCCGGAGCCGACGCGATTTCTTTGATCAACACGCTGACCGGAATGCGCATCGACATCAAAACCCGCAGGCCCATCCTGCACAACAACACGGGCGGGCTTTCCGGCCCGGCGGTGTTCCCGGTCGCCGTGCGCATGGTCTGGCAGGCCGCCGCAAGGGTGAACATCCCGGTGGTCGGCATGGGCGGCATCTCCACCTGGCAGGACGCGGTCGAAATGCTGCTGGCGGGCGCTACCGCGCTGCAGATCGGCACCGTGTTTTTCAGTGATCCAAAAGCGCCCCTGCATATTTTGAAGGGGCTGAACGAATATATGGAGCAGAACGGAATTTCTTCCGTAACGGAACTGACCGGCGGCATTATGCCCTGGTGACGACAAAGAAAGGGAGCAGTGAATGACCAGAGTGATCTTGATCCGCCATTGTGAGGCGGAAGGAAATGTAAAACAGATTTTTCAGGGGCACACGGATGCTCCAATCACCGAAAACGGGCGCCGTCAGCTGGAGCTACTGGCACTGCGCCTGCGCAACACCAAGATCGATGTGCTGTATTCCAGCCCGCTGGTGCGCGCGTATGAAACGGCCGTGGCGATCAACCAATACCACAACCTGTCCATTTTGCAGGAGCCAGGGCTGATGGAGCTGGACGGCGGCGAATGGGAGGGCATTCCGTGGACGGACCTGCCCGAGAAATTCCCCGAAATGGCGGAAATCTGGTGGACGGCGCCGTACGAGTTCGTTTCGGAGCAGGGAGAAAGCATGCGGCAGATTTACGACCGCATCTGGGACACCGTGATGCGCCTGGTTCAGGAAAATCCCGGCAAAACGATCGCTGTTACCAGCCACGGCTGCGCCATCCGCAATTTTCTCTGCCGCGCCGCGGGATGGCCGATCGAACAGCTCAACGATATGGACTGGAGCGATAACACCGCGGTGAGCATCGTCGATTTTGACGAGGAGCGGAACGCCATCATCCGCCTGAAAAATGATGCTTCTCACCTGACCGGAGAGCCCACTTGCGCCGCTCCCCGCGACTGGACGAGGAAGAACTGACGATTGATAACCGGGCCGGGAAATTTTCCCGCGCCTTTGGCAAGAGAGAATAGCGGCTTTGTGATATGCTTTTTAAAGACAGATTTTGATTTTGAACGGGAGGGCCTGCGATGAAGATACTGGCGGTAGATTTGGGCAAGGCGCGCACCGGCCTTGCCGTGTGCGACGAGGGCGAGCTTCTGGCCAGCCCGCTTGCGGTGGTGCAGGAGCACAACCCGGATCGCCTGTGCCAGGCCATAGTGGAAACCGCGCGGGCACAGAAAACAAAGCTTCTGGTAGTGGGCCTGCCACGCAATATGGACGGCAGCGAAGGAGAAAGCGCCCAAAATGCCCGCGCGTTTGGGGCCAGGCTCGAACAGGAAAGCGGAATCCCCGTTGCCTTCTGCGACGAGCGCGGAACCACCATCACGGCACACAATTATCTGAACGCGACCGACACGCGCGGCAAACGCCGCAAGGCTGTGGTGGACGCTGTGGCGGCCACTATCATTCTGGAGAATTATCTCCTATACCGTAAAAACCGGCGGACAGAATCTGACGACCCGCCGCAGGGCGAATGAAGCCCCTATATTCCAATATCATTTGGCACCTTATTTCGGCCAGTCAGGCCCGAAGTAAGGTGTTTTTTCATTTTAAATAAAGAGCGAGGCTGTTCTGCGCCCTGATTGGTATCACGCAGCCATATCCCGCATAAAAATATTTTTTGAAACCCGCTTGACAATCAATTAAGACAAATGTAGAATACAAATAAAGACATTTGTAGAATTTGGAGGCACAGCTATGGGCGTGGTAAAAAGGCTCCCTGATGCGGAATTTGAAATTATGAAGGTGGTCTGGGCCAACCAGCCGCCCATCACGACCGGAATGGTCATGGAACAGCTGGGGAAGGAAAAAGAATGGAAAGCACAGACCATCCTGACCCTCATGCTTCGATTGGTGGAACGCGGCTTTCTCCGCACAGAAAAAAACGGGAAAGAGCGCACTTATTTTCCCCTGATCAACAAAGAGGAATATCTGAAATTTGAAACCGGAGATTTTATGGAGCGTTTTCACGGAAATTCCTTTACCAGCCTGGTTACCGCGCTGTACGACGGCAAGAAGCTAAAGGAGAGCGATCTTGACCAGCTGGAAGAGTGGCTAAAAGAAAAGAGGGATTGATATGCGGGCTTTTCTGGCCGTTTTACTGCAGTGCTCCCTTTCCATGACGCTGGTAACGCTCGCCTATGCGGCGGTGCTTCCTCTTTTATCAAAACGGTACGCCGCAAAATGGCAGTATCTGATCTGGCTGGTCATCGCAGTGGGTTGGCTCATCCCTTTCCGCCCGCAGTTTGACCTGTTCCTCGTACAGGAAACGCCGATTCCCGTGAACCCCGGGCCGCTGATTCCGACAGCCGGCGGGTTCCTCCCACCCGCCGTAACGGCGGCCGGGGAAGCCGTGAACACTTTGACCGCCGTGCCTTTCTGGTGGGCGCCCGCGACAATTTGGGCTGCAGGCGCTGCGGGCATCCTGTTGTATCACGCTTTGCGGCATATCCGCTTTATGAGTATGGTGCGCCGGTGGAGCGAGCCTGTAACCGATCTGGAATCCCTGAGGATTTTAGATGGCCTAAAGTCGGAGCTGAAAATAAAGTCACCGATCCGGCTCAGCGTATGTCAAAGCATCACAAGCCCCGTTCTGGTCGGACTTTTCCGGCCCGCCATTTTACTGCCGCCTATCAGAGTCCCTGAGGAAAAGTTATCTCTCATTCTCAAGCATGAGCTGGTGCATTTTAGACGGCACGACCTTTGGTATAAGATGCTGGTGCTGGCAGCAGCGATCCTTCATTGGTTCAATCCCGTCATCTACCTGATGGCAAGGTCGACGGCGGCACAATGTGAAATTTCCTGCGACGCACTGGTGCTGGACGGCGCGGACTCTCAGCAGCGCAGGCAGTACGGCGAAATGATTCTGGATGTTGTCCGGAATAACGCGAAACTCACAACCGCATTCTCAACCGGTTTTTATGGAGGGAAACAAAGTATGAAAAATCGCATTTCCGCAATCATGGACTCAAAAAAGAAGAAAGCAGGCCTTATGGTCCTGTGCGTTGTATTGGTTGCCGTTATCACTGCCGGCGCGGCATTGGCCGCAAATCAAAAGCCCTCGGATTCCGCCGCTTCTGAGTCCGACAAACAGGAAGTCGTATCGCTTGTGGAAGGTTTCGGCGGAGCGCTGAAGATGGTTTCGCTTACAGCGCCTACGGAGATCGAGGCGAAAAGCATAGAGGAACAGTATGCCCAATATGTCACACCGGAACTTTTGGCCGCGTGGAAGGCCGACCCGCAAAGTGCACCCGGACGCAGAGTCTCGAGCCCCTGGCCCGATCGGATCGAGATTACGGAAATCACGCCCTCCGGCAAGGGGGAATACACCGTTTCCGGCAAGATCATCGAAATCACCAGCGTCGAGATGCAGAGCGGCGGAGCCGCCGCAAAATATCCGGTGACGCTGCAAGTGACAAAGCAGGATAACCGGTGGCTGATCTCCGCTGTAACGGTTCAGGAGAAAAGCGTTACAGAACCAACAGCTTCCGAATAAAAAAGGAATTCCGCCCCGCTACCCTGCTACCGACTTCTCCCAAAAGGGAGGAAAGCCGTTGACAAAAACCTGCATTTTCTGCGGCAGGCGCGGCGGACAGAGCTCTTGCACTTATTCCTCACAATCCTTTTAAAAATCCAGAACAGCCTGCTTTCTCAGCACTTTGAGAAAGCAGGCTGTTTTAATAAGCTTGATTTTTTAGGAATCCATCAGGAAGAGAGCGGCAAATCAGACTGCCGGAGCCTTGGAAGCCCCGAATCCCGGATTTTCAGCTCTTCGATGGGGAACGGCTTGTAAAAATAATACCCCTGAATCATATCGCACATTGATCGTTCCAGCAGCTCTACGTGCTCGGCTGTTTCGGCCCCCTCGCAGACGATCGGGATATGGAACCCCTTTACCAGCTGAATCAGCTGAAGAAGAATATAGGTCTCTTTTTTTCCGTTGCATTCCCTTAAAAAAGCCCGGTCAAATTTGATCTCATCAAAGGGCATGCTCTGAAGCGCCTTTAAAGAAGAATATCCGCTGCCGAAGTCGTCCATAGAAACCCGGTAGCCCAGCTTATGCAGCTCGCAAATAAACAGACGCGCATTGTCAATCTCTTGGATATAGGCTGTTTCCGTCAGCTCAAACAGGAGCAGAGAGGTGGAAACGGGCCATTTTTCGCGAAGCTTCTGGAGCCGGCGGATGAAATTGTCCACGTCCAGAAGATGAATCCGGGAAACATTGACCGAAACAGGAACGTGCTTCTCCCCCGCAGCCTCCTTTTGATGCAGGTAAGCAAATACCTTTTCGTACACGTAAAAGTCCAGATCGATCACATCGCCGGTCTGCTCCAGCACGGGGATAAACTCATCCGGGTAAAAGAACAAGCCGTTTGGCCGCTGCCAGCGCACAAGTGCCTCGGCGCCGCAAATTCTTCTTTCCCGGCACAGAACCTGGGGCTGAACATAAATTTTAAACTCGTCTTGTTCCAGCGCACTGCGGAACAGACAGAGAATCTCTGAACGTCTTTTTTCTCTCCGGCTGAGTTCCTCACAGTACACAAACACACTGTGAAAAGAGCTTTTGGCAAATTTATGCGCATAGATGACCTTGTTG
>JAEXDU010000066.1 GCA_023401495.1 Bacillota bacterium | reverse complement strand
TTTTTAGCGAAAATCTCCGAGGTTTTAAAAACCGAGGAGGACAAATGCAGAGCATTTGTGTCCCTGATGGCCCACCATTTGAATTTAATACACGAATAACACCAGTCGCTTTTGCTATGCAAAAGCCATTTTACTGTAGGGGTATAGCTCAGTTGGTAGAGCAGTGGTCTCCAAAACCACGTGCCGAGGGTTCAAGTCCTTCTGCCCCTGCCATATAACAAATAAAGGAAGAGCCGGTCAATTTGATCGGCTCTTCCTTTATTTGCAGGCAAACGGGATTTGCTTTTCTGATGTATGCATAAAAATCCGCAGAAAATCACGTATTGAATCAAAAACGGAATCCGGCTGTACAGAAAAGCCGTTTCCCCGCGGGTTTTCGCTGACAGGAGTTCGGAAAACAAAGATACAGCCTGATCAATGAGAAGAAGTAAATTTTAAGCCGATGATTCCAACCAGCAAAAGCGACGCAAAAATGATGCGCGGTACGGAAACCACCTCTTTAAAAAATAATATGCCGACGATCACAGCGCCCAGCGCGCCGATTCCCGTCCAGATCGCATAAGCTGTGCCCAGCGGCAGAGCTTTCGTCGCCTGCGACAGCAAATAGAAGCTGGCAACCATTCCAACAATGGTTGCGGCGGAATAACCCGGTTTGCTGAAGCCATCTGAAAGCTTTAAAAACGTTGCCCATACAACCTCCAGCAGACCCGCAAAAACCAAATAAACCCATGACATCATGATTCCTCCCACAAAATAAAATAAGCACCTATTGATTGCATCTTCAAAGGCCTAACGATGCAATCAATAAGTGCTTTTCTGATTTCTTACCCGGCGGCAAGTAAATTCTGCTATATAATATCACACATGTACTGTAAAATCAAATTTATTTCCTTCTGTTTTCCGGTATTCGCATTTGATTATAAGAGTATTTGAAAATGGTAATTCGTCATACAACTCCGTTCGTGATACAATAAAAGTATTCCTGTACCACGTAAAGGAGTCGATACAATGAAACAGATAAAACCGGAGATTCTGGAAGCTTTTTGTTTGGGCATTCTGGAAAAGCACGGAGTAGAAGCACAATGCGCCCAAACGGTGGCCCGCTGCCTGGTGGATGCGGATTTGTGCGGCATCAGCACGCACGGCGTCAGCAGGCTGGCGATTTATCTGGAACGACTGGATGCCGGGGTGGTTGAGAAAGAGAACCGGATCACGATTGAAAGAGAAAGCCCGGCCGCTCTGGTGGTAAACGCGGGCAACAGCCTGGGAATGCCCGCGGCCAAATTCGCCATGGAAAAATGTATGGAAAAGGCCCGGGAAGCTGGCTGCTGCTTTGCAACCGTGAAAAACTCCAATCACTTTGGGGCAGCGGCCTATTACACCCGCCTCGCAGCCGAGCAGGGCATGGTCGGCATCTGCGCGGCGAACCTGACTTCGAAAATCGCCCCCTACGGCGCGTCGGAGCCTTATATGGGCACGAACCCGATCTCGATTGCCGTTCCCGGCGAAGAAGGCGCCGTTGTGCTGGACATGGCCCCCAGCGTTGTCGCCCTGGGCAAGCTGATTATGGCCCAGAAGCTCGGAAAGCCCATCCCGGAGGGCTGGGCGCTGGATCAGGACGGGCACCCCACCACCGACCCCGCCGAGGGCCGCAAGGGCTCCCTGCTCCCCATCGGCGGCCCAAAGGGAAGCGGTCTGGCCATTATGATCGATATTCTGTGCGGGGTGCTCAGCGGCGGAAAGTTCGGCCCGCACCTGCACGACCTGTACGGCGACATGCAGAATCCGCAGGAGGTCGGCCACTTCATCGGCGCGATCGACATTTCTCATTTTGTGGACGTGGGTACATTCCGCAGCGGCGTCGCCCAGATGAAGCGGGAAATCAAAGCGCTGCGCCCCGCCGAGGGAGTGAGCGAAATTTTCATGCCCGGCGAGGGAAGTGATAACCGCCGCAAGAAAAGCCTGGAGCAGGGAATCAGCCTGCCGGATGAAATCTTCCACGAGCTGCTCGCCATCGGCAAGGCCTGCGGCGCGGTTTTCCCGGAGGAATAAAGACAAAGCCGGAGAAGCAAGATACCGGCCGCGCATTGCCGCTTTTTGGGCGTTGCTTACGGTTTTGGATGACCACAGCGCGGGCAATACGGCGCATTTGCTTCATATTGCTTCCCACAATGCGGGCAAGTGACGTTCGCAATGGAATCCGGCTGGGAATCCGGATGCTTCCTTTGTTCCGCTGCCAAAATGCCGTCTCGTACGGCCGCCCGAATAACCAAATATAAGACAAAGTAGATGATTGCAACTGCAAAAAGCCAGAGAACAAATTCGCCCATAGAATATCCTCCCTCAAAACAATTTGGCATTTTCCGTATTGTAAACACGGGCTGATCTGGTATATAGTATAGCATACGCATCGGAAAACGCCAACGCGGCACAAACCGGTAAAAAAAGGCTTCGATTTCTTCAAAAGAAATCGAAGCCTTTTTTATAAAAATTCATAAAAAATAAAACGCAGTGGCTCAGCCGCCCAGATAAGCCTTGCGCACCTCTTCGTTATCGGCCAGCTCAAGGGTATCGCCGGACATGACGATCTTTCCGGTTTCGAGTACGTATGCGCGGTCTGCGATTTCCAGCGCCTTTTTTGCGTTCTGCTCTACCAGCAGAACGGTCACGCCGGATTCGTTTACATCGGAAATGATCTTAAATATCTCTCCTACCAGAAGAGGAGAAAGACCCATGGAGGGTTCGTCCAGCAGCAGCATCTTCGGCCGGCCCATCAGCGCGCGGCCAATGGCCAGCATCTGCTGCTCACCGCCCGAAAGCGTACCGGCAGCCTGCTTGCGGCGCTCTTTTAAACGAGGCAGACGCTCGAACACCATGTCGTAATCCTCCGAGATTCCGGAGGCATCATTGCGGATGTACGCGCCCATCTGAAGGTTTTCCATCACCGTCATTCGGGAAAACACCCGGCGGCCTTCCGGCACATGGGCCATGCCAAGTCCCAGGATTTTATGCGGCTCCGTACTGAGCAGATCGTGGTCGCAGAAGCTTACGCTGCCGCTTTTGGTCTTGACCAACCCCGAAATCGCGTGCAGGGTCGTCGTCTTCCCCGCGCCGTTCGCGCCGATGAGGGTAACGATCTCGCCCTGATTGACTTCAAAAGAAATTCCTTTAATTGCCCGGATCGAGCCATAGTTCACAACCAGATCCTGCACAGAAAGCATTGCTCCCATTTTACTCCCCTCCCAGATACGCCGCAATCACCTTGGGATTCGTGCGGATTTCTTCCGCAGAGCCCTCCGCGATGATTCTGCCGTAATCCAGCACCACCAGGTGCTGGCAGATTCCCATGACAAAGCTCATGTCATGCTCAATCAAAAGGATGGAGATCGAGAAACGGTCGCGGATCAGCTGAATGGATTCCATCAGCTCGCGTGTTTCCGTGGGGTTCATACCGGCAGCCGGCTCGTCAAGCAGCAGAACCTTCGGAGACGCCGCCAGAGCGCGGGCGATCTCGAGCTTTCTCTGCTGGCCGTAGGGCAGGTTTTTCGCTTTGGACTCCGCATGATCCTGCAGGTTAAAAACCGACAGCAAATCCATCGCGCGTTCGGTCATGGCACGCTCTTCCTTCCAGTAGGAGGGAAGGCGCAGAATCCCTGCCAAAGCGGAATATTTCATCTGGTAGTTCATCGCGATACGCACGTTGTCCAGAACCGAAATATCCTTAAACAGGCGGATGTTCTGGAAGGTACGGGCAATTCCGCCGCGGGTCACATCGTAGGTCTTTTTGCCGACGATGCTTTTCCCCTCGAGCTCAATCGTGCCTTCCGTGGGCTGATATACCTGCGTCAGCAGGTTAAATACGGTCGTCTTACCGGCGCCGTTCGGGCCGATCAGACCCATGATCTGATTTTCTTCGAGCTGGAAATTGACATCTTCCAAGGCGCGCAGGCCGCCAAACGCAATTCCCAAATGCTTCGCTTCGAGCAGCGGCATCCGTTACGCCCCCTTTTCCCCGCCTGACGCGGAATTTTTCGTTGTTTTGTTGCCCTTTGAACCGCTCAGTTTTCCGAACAGACGGGTCAAAGAGAATTCATACTGACCCAGCAGGCCGGAGGGACGGAACAGCATCACGCAGATCAGCACAACCGAATAGGCCAGCATGCGGTAGCTTGAAAAATCACGCAGAGCCTCGGGCAGGATGGTAAGCACCGTGGCCGCGATGACCGAACCGGTAATGGAACCCATGCCGCCCAGAACCACCATGACGAGAATTTCGACCGAATAGTTGAAATCGAACTTGCTGGGGTTCAGAATGCCGATGTGGTGCGCGTACAGACCGCCGGCGATTCCGGCGAAAAACGCCGACATAATGAATGCCAGCAGCTTGTAATACGTTGTGTTGACACCGGAAGCCTCGGCGGCGATTTCATCCTCACGGATGGAAATGACCGCACGGCCGTGCCGGGTATGGATAAACGCAAAAATAATCGCAACGGTCAGCACCGCCAGCAGGTACACCCAAGAAAAATTTGTCTCTTTGGGAATCCCGCGCAGGCCCCTGGCACCGCCGGTAAAGTCGAGGTTAATGATGATCACGCGGATGATCTCGCCGAAGCCCAGCGTAATGATCGCCAGGTAATCGCCCTTCAGGCGCAAGGCGGGAATGCCGATGAGCAGACCGAACAGGGCCGCCGTTAATCCGCCGACAATAAGCGCAATCGGGAAATCAATCGAATCCGGCAGTCCGGCGCGCAGCGTAAACAGCGCGGCGGCATAAGCGCCGACCGACATAAAACCGGCATGGCCCAGAATCAGCTGGCCCAAAAAGCCGGTAGAAAGGTTCAGGCTGGTTGCCAGAATGATATTGATGCAAACCATAATGAGAATACCGGAATAATACGAGTTCAGCACACCGGCATTCGAAAGCCCTGTGATCAGGGCGTAAATCGCCACGATCAGGGCAAGAATCACGCCGTAAACGACGACTTTTTTTCGATTCATGCTTCTTTGCGCCTCCTTAAACCTTTTCGCTGACATTCCTGCCGAGCAGACCCGCAGGACGAATCAGCAAAACAAGAATCAGGATGCCAAAGACAACCGCGTCGGTAAAGCTGCTGGAAATATAGCCTTTTGTCAGGCTTTCCGCAACACCCAGCACATAGCCGCCCAGCATGGCGCCGGGGATGCTGCCGATGCCGCCCAAAACAGCCGCGACAAAAGCCTTGAGGCCCAGCAGACCGCCCATATAAGGGGTGATCATGGGGTATGTGTTGCAGTACAGCACGGCGCCCACAGCCGCAAGGCCGGAGCCAAGACCAAATGTAAACGCGATCGAGTGATTGGTATTAATGCCCATCAGCCTGGCGGCAGCGGCGTCTTCCGACGTAGCGCGCATCGCCTTGCCGATTTTGGTTTTATTGACGAGAAAGCTCAGGCCGACCATCATCGCCACCGAAGTGAGGATATTGATGATACTGCCCGACGGCACCTGCAGAGAACCGGCCTCAAGTGTGCCGAGATCAAACATGCTGGGGATCGTTTTGCCGCTGGAGGTAAACAGCAGCTGCGACAGATTCTGAAGAAAAATGCTGACACCGATTGCCGTAATCAGCAGAGAAATTCGGGGTGCTTTCATATTGATCAGGCGGCGGTACGCGACGCGTTCAATGAACACACCCGCAACCACGCAGAACAAAATAGAGCCCAGAACCGCAGCCCAAAGAGGAGCACCCGCGACCGTAAGCAAAAGGAACATCGCGTATGCACCCACCATAATAATATCGCCGTGCGCAAAGTTAATGAGCTGAACAATTCCGTACACCATGCTGTAACCTAACGCCACAAGGGCATAGATACTGCCCAGCCCCAAGCCGTTAATCACCTGTGAAATAAACCCCATGTCCGCACCTTCCTTGATTCGATACGGCAAAAAGAGGGTGATGCAATCGCCCTCTTTTCACCAGACTATCACAGTTATTGCTTATTTCGAATAGTATTCGAGGAACTTATAGGCTCCGTCCTTAATCTGGGTAATCGCCGCCTGCTTGATCGGGTTGCGATTCTCATCATAAGTGATTTCGCCGGTCAGGCCGCTGTACTTGATGGCCGTCAATTTCTCAACAACCGCCGCGGAATCGGTGGAGCCGGCTTCTTCGATCGCCTGCACCAGAATGTGCAGAGCATCGTAACCCAGAACGGCAAACATGTTGGCATCTGTGTTATATTTTGCCTTATAGTCCTCGAGGAACTTCTGCAGAGCCGGATCGGTGGATTCCGCAGAATACTGACTGCAGAACAGAGAACCTTCCACAGCGGAAGCATTGTCTTTACCGATCTGCTCAATGACGCCGTCCCAGCCGTCGCCGCCCAGCAGGGTGGATTTAATGCCCAGCTGTCTGGCCTGTGCGGCGATCAGCGCAACATCCTGATAGTACACCGGCACAAAGAACACGTCGGGGCTCTTCGCGGCAATCTTCGTCAGCTGCGATTTGAAGTCAACGTCGTTGGTGGTGTAGCTTTCTTTCGCGACAATCTCCAGGCCAAGGTCTTTGGCGGTCTTCTCAAAGGTCTCTGCCAGACCGACGGAATAGTCGTCAGCCATATTATAAATGATAGCAGCGGTCTTTGCATTCAGCTTCTTGCTCGCGTAGTTCGCCATCAGGTCGCCCTGGAAGGGATCGGTAAAGCAAGCGCGGAATACGTTCGGGCCTGCCGCGGTAACATCCTCGGCAGTAGCGGTTGCAGAGATCATCGGGATGCCGCTCTTTACCGCCTCAGGCGCAACCGCCAGCGTGGGGGTAGATGTAACGTCGCCGACCAGCGCTACGATTTTGTCGTTCTGCACCAGCTTATTGTAAGCATTGACCGCTTCGGTCGCATCGTTTTTGGTGTCGTAGGAAATATATTTGATCTTTTTGCCAAGAACGCCTTCACCCTGGTTAATCTGTTCAACCGCCAGCTGAATCGCATTGTTTACCGCAATGCCATAAATAGAGGCGTTACCGGTCAGCGGGGCCAGACCGCCAATCACAATCTCACTTGCATCCGTATTTGCAGCGGCGCTGGAAGAGCCGCTTTCCGCCGGCTTATTGCCGCAGCCGGTCAGTGCAGTACCCATCATTACCGCAGCCATTGCAGCGGCTAAGATACGCTGTTTCATCGTGTTTCCTCCTAATAATAAAATTAATATATCATCGGCAGAGCCGAAAATATAGTTCCGCGGACCCCTCTTGTCCGACTTTCCTTTTTCCATGATACAACAAATCAGCCGGGCCAAAGGCGGCAAGCAGCCACGCTGCCACACTTTAAAATACAAAAAAGCTAGCGCATTGCTCTGTAAAAGCGACCTGCCTAAAAGAGAACCAATCTTTGAAAAATCTTTCTTCAAATTATACTCCCGCCAGGCAGTTTTTGCAACTGAAACCTAAAAAAATGCGTTTCGTTCTCTGCTCACGTTCATTTTCTTTCAACTTTTGCAATTTTTTTAGTACCACTGTTCAAAATACGAAAGTTTACTTGGCAAAACCTGCAAAATCACTTTGTGCTCCCCCAGCGGGCAATCGCCGCCTTAATGGGAATCCCCTCGGCAGAAAACATCAGCTCATGCTCTGTAGAAGGGCTTTCCTCCCACTGCTCGGCGTGAAGGTTCTGCGTAGACCGCAACAGCGTAAAACCGCTTTCTTCCAAATACCGCAGCGTAGAGAGGTACAGAGCCTCGTCATCCGTCTTAAAATGGATTTCCGCACCGTCAGCCAGAAAGGACTTATACAGCTCCAATTGAATTGGATGCGTCATGCGCCGCTTATGATGCCGTACCTTCGGCCAGGGATTGCAGAAATTAATGTAAAGCCGCTCCACCCTGTCGCTCGGATCGACGATCTTGGGCATGTCCTCAATATGATGCGCCATCAGCGCCACATTATGAACCGGCGCGCCCAGCTCACTGTATGCTTTTTCCAGATTCCTACGCGCCACGCCCAAAACATCCGGGCTTTGATCGACGCCGATATAGTTGATCTCTGGATGAAGGGGCGCAAGCTGAGCCAGAAAGACTCCCTTGCCGCAGCCGAGCTCCAGATGGATCAGATGCCTTTCGGCAAACCACTCGCCCCAGCGGCCCTTCCAACTCTCGGGGCTGCTGATAAAATATGGACAATGGGCCAGCTCCGGGCGCGCCCATGCCTTTTTTCTCATTCTCATTGTTTCCACCGCCAACAGCCGCACAAATCTTCCGCCGGTCCTAAACCGTTTTGGGAACGCGGCCGGTGTTTGATTGCTCACGCAGCCGAAAAAACGGCATGTGAATCAACTTTTCTATTGTAATGCACACAGCACGAAAATGCAAGCATTTCCGCTGTATTTTGACACTTTCCTGCGATGAATGTCATAGATAAGAACGCCACCGGCTGGGCCGGTGGCGTTCTTATCCCTTCAGTTGATCAGAGCATTGTTCCTGATTTTTCCATTATGGTTCCAGATCCTGAAAGATTTTTTTCTCCGCAGCCAGGAGAAGCTCATAAGGATATTGGGCTTTCCGTTCCTTCAGCGCACGAATTGCATTTCTCATCTCCTGAATGCCGCTTCTGGCAGTAGAAGAATTCGAACTGCCCGATGAATGAAACGATGTGGTAAAGTCCAGCTGATCTGCTACAAGGCAGATTTGGGCAGCTTGGGAAATAGCCGCCGTTGTAAGCCCGTTGGGGTATCCGGAGCCATCCAGCCGTTCATGATGCTGTAAAATCATATTGCGGCTATTTTCACTTAGCCCCGCCCCTTGAACCATGTCATGACCCAATTCACAGTGCTGGCGCAGAAGAAGGGTCTCCTGCTCTGTCAGCGCTTCAGGAGATTTGTCCAGTATCCGCTGCGGGATCAATATTTTGCCGATATCATGAAGCAGTGCCCCCAGGCAAATATCAGTCATGCTGTCTTTCGGGCAGCCAAGTGCAGATGCGATCAGCAGACTGAGAATGGCAACATCCATTGAGTGAGTATAAAGCCTCCCGCCATGCTGCCACAGAGTATCAATATAGATTCGCCAGGGGCAGCGATTGTCCGCAAACAGTACAGAGTTTAGAATTAGAGAGCATTTTTCCATTTCCATACCATTTACAGATTCTGGGAAACGCTTTTTCAGATCATTCCAATAGATCGAAAGCCCTGCCTTTCTTGCCTCGCCAGCAGAGGCTGATTCCTCTGTATTTAAGAAAGGAAGACCACTATAAGAAATCTGTTTGTCTTCAACAAATAAGAATTTTTCCTCTAACAGATCCATATTTTCCAATTTTGATAATACCTCTGGGGTAAGCTCCTGCCCCTTTGCGTATAAAAGAATTCCCGATCTGCTGTAAATATCTTTTTCCGCACAACGTGGCTTCATATTGCATCCGCTCCTTTTGAAAAAACATTTTATTTTTCCATTGATGGAACATACTAAGATTCTGTGGGCAGCTATTTCCCAGGCCCCGGTTTTCGGCACAAGGCAAATCATTTCAGGATTTTCTCCGTATTCCACGAAAAGCGGAAATACGTTAAAATTCGGGAATCATACAGATCTCTTTTTCTATGTAAAAAAACAGTCACTTTTCAGAGGAATCATTGAAACGACTGCTTTGAGCATCCTGACCGCAGATTATTAGAAACCGCGCTGGAGCTCCGCACAAGTCCCATGCCCCGTGGGCATTTCAAGCATTTGCGACGGAGTTTAAGACGGCGAATGAAGCACTTTTCTCATGCAAAACATACATAGCGTTCATTTTATCGATAGCCTTCTTTTTCTGCTCGAACATGGAATGCGCGTAGATATTCAGTGTAACGGAAACGTTCGCGTGTCCCAGTATTTCGCTGAGTGTTTTGATATCCACTCCCAGCTCCAGAGCACGGGTCGCAAAGGTGTGGCGGATCGTGTGAAACTTACGGCTTTTCACCCCGGCCTTTTTCAGGACCTTCTGAAACAGCTTCTGATAGCTCCGCGGGTCAATGGGAGTCTTCGTCCCGGACAGGATATAATTGTTTTCGTCCACGGCATATATTTTGTATTTCCTGATCAGGTCCAGCACAAACTGCGGCAAAGGAATCTTTCTGACAGACTTCTGGCTTTTGGGCATCCCAACCGAGAGGATCGTTTTATTGCCGGTATCATTAAAATTCTTGATGCGGGACACCGTTCTTGTAATGATCATCGTCCCCGCGTCAAAATCGATATCCACCCACTTCAAGGCGCAGATTTCCCCCAGACGGATTCCTGTATAAAAGCAAAGCAAAATTCCAAGTGCCGACTTGTTCTGAAATTCGATCAGCGTTTTTTCAATCAATCTTTGTTCTTTGACCGAAAAAATCTGAACGTTTGTGCTCATTGCTTTCGGCAGAGAGATTTCGTTCAGTACAGATTCATAAGCCCCTTTCATGATCTCTCTCAGCGCAGTTTTAAAGATAGACAGGATTTTTCGTTTATAGGCCCCTGAAAGCTCTGTGTTGCTGCTGATTTTGCCTGCAAACTCAGCCGCCGTCTGCTCTGTAATCCTGTTGTTACCATGTTTCTGAAAAAAGGGAATTACATATTTCGTGATACAGCGATAGTAACTTTCATAGGTCGAGGGCTTCACCCGGTCGGCCAGACCGCCGTTCAGCCACCTCTCAAATAGCTCAGCAGAATTACAGACAAACCTGATGTTATTTGCCGATCGGGCCTTTACACGATCCTGCAAGTCTTTCTTCTTCTCTTTCACCTCTCTGTAGGTTCTGGCATAGAC
>JAEXDU010000040.1 GCA_023401495.1 Bacillota bacterium | reverse complement strand
CCTTGTGCGGGGCAAAGCCCGCATGCGACGCCAGCCCGTGAACAACAACGGTAAAGGACAGAATCGTAGGTGCCTGGTAGGCCGCTGTTCCCGCGGGGCCGGAATAATCGAGAACATAGGCTTCTTTGGAGCGCACCCGTGAAAAATCAAACTGTTCCGCGCCCTTGCAGTAGATTTCCTCCGCAATCGTGAACAATATCTCCACCGGGCGGTGATTCAGCTTTTGCTCCCGAATCACGCGGAGCGTTTCCAGGATCGCCGCGATTCCCGAGCAGTCATCCGCGCCAAGAATGGTGCGCCCGTCACTGTGCAGAATTCCGTCTTCCAATATGGCCCGTTTTCCGCAGGACGGCTCCACCGTATCCATGTGCGACCCCAGTAAAAGCGGAGGCAGGCTGCTGTCACCCTCTAAAAATCCATACAGATTTCCACTGGTTCCGCCCAGTCGCTCGCCTGCGTCGTCTTCCTGCACCGTCAGGCCCAGTGCGGTGAGCTCGCCCTTCAGGTAGTCGGCCATCTGCCGTTCCCTAAGGGTGGGGCTGTCAATGGTAATCAGTCTGGTGAATTGCTCGATTAATCGCTCTTTGTTTGTCAGCATGGTTGCACCTCATTTTCTGCTCCTCAAATGGATCGCTGTGTGATGGATGATCTGCCCGCGGTCAAAGCCGCTCCTATGTTTCTCTTTTTGTCAAACAAATCGTTGCCAGATCAGAAAAACAATTTCATATATATCATGTATGTTTTAAATCATAGTGTGAAGTAAGGAATTTGTCAACCTAAATTTTCATATTGTTTGATGCAAATCAGAGGAAAAGCGCTGCAAAAACGATGAAGAGAAATCCGGTCGGTGTGCTTCGCCTTGTAAGGCTTAAAAAAGAGAATGCAAGCAGCCGTTCCTGTGTAAAATAATTATGAAAAAATAGATTTCACTATTTGCATTGTTGGGGTTTCGCTGTTATTATCAAAATGAACCGTGAGGATACCGCCCGCCGATTTTTCGCGTCCCGAATGATCTTAAGGAAGAACTCGGGGGAAAATATCCGGAAGGAGCCGTCGTTACAGTGAATCTGATTGTTCAATTTATTGAGCTGAACTGCTACGCTTTGATCATATTGTTTTTTATTTTTCGGAATGTACGCCGTCAGGACCGCCAGTATTTTCCGGATCAGCGGCTTTTTTTGTCGATCATCTGCGCTGTTGCCGCGATGCTGCTTCTGGATACGCTGATGTGGATGATTGACGGCAGACCGGGACGCATTTTCCGTATCCTGTCGTCGGGGGCGATGGTGGCCTACAATGCTCTCAATCCGGTGATCTGCCTGCTTTGGTACCTGTATGTGGATTTCTATATTTTTGGAAGCCGGAAGCGCATGCGCAGCTATATGCACCTTTTGCTGATCCCGGTGGTATTTAATTTGGTGCTCTCTGTTGTCAGTGTTTTTGGGAATATTTATTTTGTCCTCGACGAATATAATACTTACCATCGCGGCAAATACATCATCATTTTAATGATCCTCTGCCTGATTTATGTGATTGCCACCAGCCTGCTGCTGTTTGTCAATCGAAAGCGGATGACCTTTAAAGAGTTTTCCAGCCTTTTTCTGTTTGGGCTTTTCCCGACCGTTGGCGCGGTCGTTCAGTTCCTTATGCCAAGGGGCGTTTTGATCTGGGCCTGCACCACACTTTCCATATTGATGCTGTACATCAATATTCAGAACGACCAGCTGAGAACAGACTATTTAACGGGACTCTATAACCGCCGGTATCTCGACCATTACCTCTCCGTGAAGGTCAAAACCAGAGATAACCGCCTGCTGGCCGGCCTGATGATCGATCTGGATTCCTTTAAAAAAATCAACGATGAGTATGGGCACGACAGCGGTGATCAGGCCCTGCGGAATGTATCCCGGATTTTACGGCAGACGTTCCGCCGCCAGGATTTTATCTCGCGTTACGGCGGCGACGAGTTTGTGGTGGTGATGGAAATTCAGGATTCCTGCGAGCTGAAAGAAATCCTTGAAAGGCTGCGTGAAAATATCGAGATATTTAATCGCCAGAATATCGTACCTTACGAGATCGGGCTGACGATCGGCTGCGACTGCTTTGACAGAAAAGAAGGCTTGACGGCTTCTTCCTTCCTGACCCGGATTGACCGGCTGATGTATTTAAACAAGCAGAAAAACGAGGAGCAGAACCACTGCAAAGACTGATTGGGCTGGCTAAACCTTTGCAAAAATAGAACAATGCAAAAAAAGAGCCATGGGGCATTTTATGCCCCATGGCTCTTTTTCATTGCGCTGTTTTGCCTGTTCTTTCGCAGGCAGGGGATAAATTCCCGAAAAATGATTTCCGGGCGTAAAAAACGCCAGTTCCTCAGTAAAAACACGGTTTACTGAAAAGACTGGCGTCAGGTGTATCGGGGAATAGGAATGGTATTATTCCGGCAGCGGTTTTTGGTCAAAATAGGTTTTCAGTACCACTGCGGTCTGCGACATGCCAAAGGAGCGGATTTCAGAAAGCTGGCTTTCCAGCTCTTCAGAATCGGCGACATGAATTTTCAAAAGGGCGTTGTACGGCCCGATAATGTGGTGGTGCTCTGTAATAGCCGGGTTGTCCTTGGTAAAGGTGCAGAAGCGCGCGTAGGTGTCCGGCGGCACGTTGATCATAATATAAGCCGCCAGCTTTTTGCCGGCTGCCGCAAAATCCAGCTTGGCCCGAAAGGCGCGAATTGCGCCGGAATCGCGCAGCTGGGCAATCCGTTCCGAAACGGCAGGCGCGGTCAGACCTACCTGACGCCCGATTTCACGCATCGGGGTCTTGCAGTCCTGCTGCAGAATATTCATAATCCTGATATCCGTCTGATCCATGGAACGGCTCCTTCTCGCGAAAAAACATTTTGTAAAGTATAAGACGCACTTTACCGAACAATAGTAAGCAAATGGATTATACCACAAAACAAGTTCGCTGTACAGATTCCCAGGCCGGATGCTATAATAAATACACATTCAAAGAGGCCCGCAAAGGGCCGTGGAAAATTATTTGTTGATACAGTTTTGACAGGAGGAACTTTCATGCAGCGCTTAAATCTTCCAATTACCGGCATATGCTCGTTTGGCAAATATCCCATCTGTACCGATCTGGAGCAACTGGACGCCGATATTGCCGTTTTAGGTGCACCTGTTGACTTTGCAGTAGGGTATATGAGCGGCGCGCGCCTGGGGCCACGCCGTATTCGAGAAGCTTCTACCCAGTATAGCCGCGGTGAAGTCGGCTATTACGATTTTGAACATGACTGCCAGCGGCTGGCTGCTCCTTTAAAGATCGTGGATTGCGGCGACGCGGATATTCTTCAGGCAGATCCGCAGCACACTTTCGACGCAATTTCAGACGGTGTCAGGGGAATCCTCAGACGCGGCGCGGTGCCGATTGTACTCGGCGGCGACCATTCGATCAGCGCGCCGGTGGGCAATGCGCTCGAAGAGCTTGGGGAAGAAATCTGTGTGGTGCAGTTCGACGCGCATTTAGACTGGAATGATCATGTCGGCCCGCTCCGCTACGGCAACGGCAGCCCCATGCGCCGTCTGTCTGAAATGGACCATATCGGCCCCATGATTCAGATTGGCCTGCGCGGCATCGGCAGCAGCAAAAAAACAGATTTTGATGACGCCAAGAAATATGGCAGCGTTCTCATCTCCTCGCGTGAAGCCGACCAAATGGGGGTGGAGGGCGTATTGGCCAGAGTTCCCAAGGCGAAAAATTATTATATTACCGTAGACATTGACGGTTTCGATATGTCGATTGCGCCCGGCGTGGCGTCGCCGTATCCCGGCGGCCTGCTGTTTGACCAGGTGTGTGACATCATTTCCGGGGTGGCCAAAATGGGCCGTATCGTCGCGGCAGATTTGGTAGAAATCGCTCCTTCGTTTGACCCCTCCGGAATTACAGTACGTCTCGGCGCTCTGATGATGCTGCACACCATGGGTCAGATTGAGGCCCAGATCAAGGAAAAGCGTCAGAACGCCTGACCTTGACCCAATGATTTTGTGTACACCTCCTTTTTATCATTACCATAAAATAACTCAACGAAAACAGGCAGCCCGCCGACCAGCAGGGCTGCCTGTTTTCGTTTCTGATCTTCCCGCTGTTCTTCCTGCCGAATGGTACGGATACGAATTTATCTTGACACTGTAAAGATGCTGATATAAAATATAGACAGTGTAAAGATTGGGGGAGATTTGTAATGGAAAACCAAAAGTCATATCATCATAAAAATCTGAGGAACGAACTGATAGAAAAGGGAATCCGGCTGGTAAATGAAGAAGGGCTGAAAACCTTTTCCCTGCGTAAAGCGGCGGCCGCCTGCGGTGTAAGTCATGCCGCGCCGTACAGTCATTTTCAAAACAAAGAAGAATTGCTGGAGGCCATGCAGAATTATATTACGGATGAGTTTTCCGCGATACTGGAAGATACCATATCCGAATATGGCAACAGATCGGATGTTTTAGAGCAGCTGGGCAAGGCTTATGTCGTGTTCTTTCTGAAGAATCCGCACTATTTTTCTTTTTTGTATACGCAGTCCAATATGAAAATAGATTTATCGTTCCGTCAGGGTAAAGGTCAGAATGATAAACCGTTTGAAATTTTCAGGGATTTGGCGCTCAAGCGGATGGATCAAGCCGATTATCCCGAAGAAAAGCGGAAAGACGCAGTTATTGCCTTATGGTCTTTCGTACATGGAATTGCTTCTTTAGCGACAATGAAAAATGTTTCTTATGATGAGAATTGGGAAAACAAGATCACTGATTTTATGGGCGTATTTCATTGTCCTTTTTTAGAAGAGAATCAAAACGGTGGGCGATAAGGGGGCGTTAAAATTGTTAGGGGTGTATTTCAGCGGTACGGGAAATACAAAATACTGTCTTGAAAAATTCATGAGCTGTTATAATGCGAGTGAACCTGTTTCCATAGAGAACCCTGATGTACTTGAAGCAATCAAAGAATCTGACGATCTTGTTTTTGGGTACCCGATTTATTATAGTAACCTTCCGAAAATGGTAAAGGATTTTATTGATAAAAACAGGGCCTGCTTTCAAAATAAAAACATTTTCATCATTTCTACCATGGGGCTGTTCAGCGGCGATGGTGCGGGCTGCGGCGCAAGGCTGTTCAAAAAATATGGAGCTAATGTGACAGGCGGGCTTCATCTTAAAATGCCGGATTGTATCGGCGATGTAAAGCTGCTGAAAAAGCCGCTGGAACAGAACAAAGAGCTTGTGAAAAGAGCAGAATATAAAATCACAAATGCGGTTCATGCTCTAAAAGAAGGGAAAGCCCCAAGAAACGGATTGAATCCATTTTGTCACGCGGCGGGGTTATTCGGACAAAGGCTGTGGTTTTACAGAAAAACAAGGAACTACTCAAACGAACTCAAAGTGAACGCTGATTTATGTATTGGCTGCGGCAGGTGTGCTGCGCTTTGCCCCATGGGCAATGTGTCGATCTTCAATCAAAAGGCAGTTCCCGGAAGCAGATGTACCATGTGCTATCGCTGTATCAGTCATTGCCCGCAAAAAGCGATCACGCTGTTAGGCGAAGAAGTGATGGAACAATGTCTGATTGAAAATTATATAGAGGAATAATTTAAAAAGCGGCGTGCCGATTTGCTATGGCTCCGGCGGTAGAAAGCTGCAGAAAAAGAGGAGGGAGCAACACTGTTCCGGCTCTTTGGCAGGTATTCCGGCCGCCAAAAAACCCGGGAAAATGTTGCTCCGTGGCAGAAGTCAAGCACCTAAGTTGTGCAAGAACGTATTTGCAAAGTGAAGAGAGAAGCGTTCGGCGGAGCGGCAGGCAGAATGTCACTCCGCCGAATTTTTCTCTGTAGTAAGGAGAGGGTTTACCGTTTGTGAACGATCTCACCGTTTTTGATAACGGTTTCGACCAAGTTAATAGCAGTATGATAGGGCAGGAAATGAATCGAAGGGTATCTGAGAAGAATGATATCCGCCTGTTTGCCGGGCTCGATGCTGCCGATCCGGTCGGCTCTGTCTACCGCTGCCGCGCCGTTGATGGTGAGAGCGGTGATGGCCTCTTCAATCGACAGACCCATGTAAATGCAGGCGAGTGCAATCATCAGGGGAATGGAGTTGGTAAAGCAACTGCCGGGGTTCAGGTCGCTGCCAAGGGCAACCGCCGCGCCCTCGTCGATCATTTTGCGGGCCTTCGCGTACGGTTCCTTCAGGCAGAACGCCGTGCAGGGCAGAACATTGCAGATCACGCCGGCCTTGGCCATGTCGGCAATCCCCTTGTCGGAGCTTTGCAGAAGATGCTCGGCGGAAACAGCGCCCATTTCGGCCGCCAGTTCAGCGCCGCCCAGCTGAACAATTTCATCGGCATGAATCTTGAGCTTAAAGCCCATCTTCTTTGCCTCTGTCATATAGTAGCGGGAATCTTCAACAGAGAATACATTCTTCTCCGTAAAAATATCCGCGAATTCAGCAAGGTTTTCTTCCTTTACCACAGGCATGACTTCATGGAGCAGAAAATCGATGAAATCACGCTCACGGCCCTTGTATTCCGGCAGAACGCTGTGCGGACCCATAAAGGTGGAGACAACGTCCACACAGTGTGTGCTGTTCAGCTCTTTCATGGCGCGAAGCTGCTTTAATTCGGTTTCCTTATCCAGCCCGTAGCCGCTTTTTCCTTCCACGGTGGTCACGCCGAATTCCAGCATGCGGTCGAGCCGGTCGCGGCCCACCTCCACCAGTTCTTCCAGCGATGCCGCACGGGTTTTCGATACAGACGCATTAATTCCGCCGCCGCGTTCCATAATGGACATGTAGCTGTCGCCCTTCAGGCGCCAGGAGAATTCATCCGCGCGGTAACCGCCGAACACAAAGTGCGTGTGAGAATCCACGAATCCTGGCATAACCGTTTTGCCCGTCGCATCGATAATTTCGCAGTCGATTCCGCTGCACTGCTGTTTCAGCTGCTCGGTCGTGCCGACAGCGACGATCTTGTCGCCGTCGATCAGAACCGCGCCATCCTGGATTATTCCGATGTCGGACATGTCCTTGCCGTGCTTCGGCCCTTTCCCGGCGCAGGTAACCAGCTCTGCGGCATGGCAGATCAGTTTTTTGCTCATGATCGGTTCCTCCGCTTTCTTATTTCACGATTTTATCGTAGGTTTTGTTAATGAGATCGTCAGAGGCGATATAAGGCATTGTAATCGCGTCAGAGTCCTTACGGGTTTGGTTGTACTCCGCAACGGTCTCAATGGAGTGCTCACAGCGCGCCCAGCTTCTTCTGGCGACGCCGATCATGGTATCCCACGGGATCGAGGCCATCAGGATGTCGTCCACGCGTTTGCTGCCGTCGAGCACCATGCCGAAGCCGCCGTTGATGGATTTGCTGATGCCTACGCCGCCGCCGTTGTGCAGAGCCACCAGGCTCATACCGCGCGCCGCGTTGCCGGCATAACAGTGAATCGCCATATCGGCGGTCACATTGCTGCCGTCGTAGATGTTCGAAGTCTCGCGGAAGGGAGAATCGGTTCCGCCGGTGTCGTGGTGGTCACGGCCGAGCATTACGGGGCCGATTTCACCGTTTCTGACCATCTCGTTGAATTTCAGGGCGATGTCGCGGCGGCCGAGCGCATCCTGATACAGAATGCGGCACTGGGTGCCGACAACCAGCTTGTGCTCTTCCGCGTCGCGAATCCAGATGTAGTTGTCACGGTCTGCGCCGCGGCGGTTGGGATCGATGATGGACATGGCGGCTTGGTCGGTCTTGCGCAGATCCTCCGGCTTGCGGGACAGGCAGCACCAGCGGAACGGGCCATAGCCATAGTCGAACAGCATCGGGCCCATGATGTCTTCCACATAGGAGGGGAAGATGAAGCCTTCGCTTGTGTCCTCGCCGTTTTTGGCAATATCTTTCGCGCCGGCGTCGAATACGGCCTTCATAAAGGCGTTGCCGTAATCGAAGAAGTAAGAGCCGCGCTCTACCAGCGTTTTAATCAGGTGATAGTGCTTGATCAGGGATTCATCGACCTTCTTGCAGAAGGCTTCCTTGTCGGAGTTCAGCATCTCGGTGCGCTCGTCAAAGCTCATTCCCTGCGGGCAGTAGCCGCCGTCGTACGGCACGTGGCAGGAGGTCTGGTCGGAGAGCAGGTCGATGTGAATGTTGTGGTCTACGGCGTACTGCAGCAGATCTACAATGTTGCCGTGATAAGCGATGGAAAGAACCTCTTTCTTTTCCATGGCGTCCTTTGCCCAGGCAAAAGCGTCTTCCAGAGTTTCGGCTACCTTGCCGACCCAGCCCTGGCTGTGGCGGGTTTCAATGCGGGAAGCGTCCACTTCGGCAACAATGCCTACGCCGCCGGCGATTTCAACCGCTTTGGGCTGCGCGCCGCTCATGCCGCCGAGGCCCGAGGTGACAAACAGGTGTCCGCGCAGATCGCCGTCCTGCGGAATGCCCAGAACCTTGCGGCCCGCGTTGAGCAGGGTGTTGAAGGTGCCGTGGACGATGCCCTGCGGCCCAATGTACATCCAGCCGCCGGCAGTCATCTGGCCGTAGCTGGAAACGCCCATTGCGGTGGCCTTGGCCCAGTCGTGCGGATTGTCGAACATACCGATCATCAGGCCGTTGGTGATAATGACGCGGGGGCTGGTCTTATGGGACTTAAACAGACCCATCGGGTGGCCGGACATCATGACAAGCGTCTGTTCGTCAGTCAGCGCTTCCAGATATTTTTTGATCAGCTGGTACTGCATCCAGTTCTGGCAGACCTGGCCGGTCTCGCCGTAGGTAACCAGCTCGTAGGGGTACAGGGCCACTTCGTGGTCCAGGTTGTTATCGATCATGACCTGGAACGCCTTGCCTTCTACACAGTTGCCCTTGTACTCGTCGATGGGCTTGCCGTAGATGCGATCCTTCGGCATGAAGCGATAGCCGTAGATGCGGCCCCGTGTCATCAGCTCCTCCAGGAACTCCGGAGCAAGCTGCTCGTGAAGCTCTTCCGGAACATAACGCAGCGCGTTTTTCAGAGCGAGCTTGATCTCTCTTTCGTTCAAGGTCAACTCACGCTTCGGTGCGCGGCGAACACCCTCTTTGAAGGTGGGATATTCCGGCAGAACGGGGTCGAGTTTGATTGTCATAGCATTACCGATCTCAATATTGTTCATGTGGTAGAACCTCCTTTGCAAATACATAGTAGCACAGCGCTGTCTAAATAACGTCTATAATATGCGGGGATGACTTAAAAAAATTTGAATTCATAGATGCTTTTTCATGAAAGATCGTGTATAATAAAATGCATAGGAGAAATTTAAGCCGATTCGTTCTGTTTTTTTGTTGAATATGAGAAAGAGGGTTTCCGTTATGCCGACTATTTCTTTCCAACTTTTGCAGACCCCGAGAGTTTTGTTAGACGGGCAGCAGGTTTTGCTTCCGTTTAAAAAGGCAGAAGCGCTGCTGTACTGCCTGGCCCTGAAAAAGACGATTTCAAGGGAGCAGGCCGCGAATCTGCTGTGGGATTCCGACGATTCGCAAGTGGCCAAAAAGAATCTGCGCCATACGCTTTATACGATTAAAAAGACGTTTGATCTGGAACTGATCGTTTCGCCGAAAAAACACCTGCTTACGCTGAACCCCGAGCTCAGCTACGATATCGACTATGACAACTTCATGAAGAATCGTGATTTCTCGCTGTGCGACGGCGAGCTGATGCAGGGCTTCAGCCTGAAGAATGCGGACGTATTTGAAAACTGGTTGGATATGGAGCGTACCGAGCTCAAGGAGTATTATCTGCGTCAGCTGTACGACAGCATGATTCAGACCGCGAGCAAGGATGTTTCTGAGACGGAGTCGCTGTTTGCCAAATATATCAAGAAAGATCCGCTGGACGAGCGCGTCTATCAGCTGATGATGGAATGCTACCAGAGAAACGGCCTCTATTATAAGGGGATCAAGGTGTATCAGAACATCAGCAAGCTGCTCAACGCCGAGCTGCGCATCGCGCCGTGCGCCGAGCTCTCTCAGCTGCACCGCGAGCTGCTCAGCGCATGGACGCAGTCGAGCACTGAAGAGCCCGAGCAGCCGATGGTGCACGTGATCGGCCGCAAAGAAGAGATGCAGTACCTGATGAAATCATACCGCTCGTATTTGCTCGGAACCCCCATGGCCATTTTTGTTCTGGGCGATAACGGCGTCGGAAAAACATACCTCATCAATCATTTTTTTGACAGCATCGGTGAGGATTCCTGCATTGTGCTGAAAACCATCTGCTTCCAGGAGGAGCGGGAGTTTATTCTTCAGCCCTGGAATACCATTATGCTGCAGCTCGATCAGTACATCCACAGCCATAACATTTCGGTTCCCGCCAACTATATGAATCACATCAACACGCTGTTCCCGCTGTTCGGCGACCGGCCTCTTTCGCTGCAGGTGCCGGAGGACATCATGATCTCTTACAACTACCGCACCACCCGCAACAGCGTGCTCAAGCTGTTTTCTCTCGTGGGGGAGGAAACGCCCATCATTCTGTTCTTCGATAACATTCAGTTTATGGATAACCTCAGCCTCGAGCTGCTCTCGCTGATTATCCGCGAGCGCAACCCTAATATTATGTGCATCTGCACCTGCCTGGATGTACAGACCCCGCAGCTTCAAAAGCAGATCAATGCCTTGCTGCGCGAAAAGTTCGCCACACAGCTTCTGCTCGAGCCTTTCAGCGAGCAGGTGGTCAAGGATATTCTTGCCGACCGTTTGGGGCCGGACGCTCTGAACGATCAGATCATCCGCCACATTTATCAGGATTCGGAGGGCAACGGCTTTTTCCTTGACCTGCTGATGAGCTACCTGACGCAGGATGCGGGCGCGTCCGGCGTGCACATGCCGTCGAATCCGCAGGATATTCTGCTGGCCCGGCTGGAGGAGCTTTCCACCGATTCGCGGCAGCTTCTCGACACTATCTCGGTCTGCCCCGAGTCCATCACGCTCGATATCGTCGAATATATCTTCAATCGCAACACCTTAGAGATCATAGAATTGACGGATGATCTCAAGCAGCGCAGTCTGATTCGCGAAAAAGTGTCGGACGGGCAGATCCGCTTCCAGTTCCGCCACGCGAAAATGCAGGATTTTGTCCATTCGCAGCTTTCGCCCTCCAAGCGCAGGCTGCTGCACGCCCGCGTCGCCAATTATTACGAGCAGGCGGCGGAGCTGGTTCGTAACAACAGCTGGTATCAGCGCGTGATCTATCATTACGCGCAGGCGGGCAACGACGCCAAGGTGCTGCAGTATAAGATTTTGAGCCTTTCGGATTATTCCCGCTTCAATTATGAGCTGTACCCGATTCTGCAATTGCAAAAGGATTCCGCTTTAAAGGCGCCGAAGCAGCTGACCAAGTATTTTGACGAGCTGACGGCCGAGCTGGTTCGCCTGTATAACTACCAGCCGAACGCGCTGGATTTTGCCGAGATGGAAACGTGGCTGTATCTTGTCATCGGCAAATACTGCATTTCGCAGGGACAGTACAAAAAGGGGCTCGACGCGATTCACCGCAGCCTGAGCCATGCCGAATACCTGGAGGAGCACCCGCAGATGCACATCGCCTGCCTGCGTCAGCTCACTTTCTACGGGATTCAGGTGGGGGATACCGGGCTGATGTGTGAAAATATTCAGAAGAGCATGGAGATCGCAAAGGAGAACCGCCTCGGAATTGATTACGCGATCGAATGCCGGCTGTATGGGCTGTACCTGCTGATGTGCGGCCGCTACGACGAAAGCCGCGAGCAGCTGAATCAGGCGATCAACCGGTTCGAATCGGCGTCGCTGGACGCCCAGAACTACGTGCTGAATCTTGCGGCCTGCTACAATTACCTGGGCGAGGTGGAGCGCAAGCAGCAGAATTTTGAGCGCTCGCTGGAATATTACGACCGTGCGCTGGAAATCTGCAGCGACCGCAAATACCCCAAAAATCCCACATTCTATTCCAATCAGGCGCGCGCGCTGCTCGCATTGGGCAAGAAGGAGCAGGCGGCCGACCGTTTCTTTACCTCGAATAAGCTGTACGATGCCTCCAGCATCCTGGTAGGGCGCGGTATCACCAAATCCTACTGCGCGCTGCTGTACGCGGCAGAGGGGAACTTTAAGGACTCGAAGCCCCTGCTCGCAGAAGCCGAACGGCATGCGCAGATGCTGGCTTCGCCCATGTCTTTGGGCATTCTGGAGCGGATCAAGGCGATCCTGATCAAAAACTATCCTGAAGAGTTCACCGACGTGATTCCGGAGGGCTTTGAAGCGTGCTGTGCGAACGCCGAAAAATACATGGGGCACCTGCCGGGGGCCTATGAGTTATACCTGCCGCTGGAGCTGGCCGACCCCATTCTATAAACGGAAAAAAGACGCAGTTGTGGTATGCTATAGCAAATTCAAATCAGAATCGGGAAGTAAAGTGTTCACTCCCCGCCAAAGGCGAGGGAGTGAACAAAATTTATTCCGCACTGCTTAAATTTGCTGTAAAGGCAGAACATCATACCGGGGAACTGCCGGTATGCAGGAAAGGAGCTTTCGAGTGAAGTTTTCGATCAGAGTAGCCGATCCCGCAGGCAATATCACTATTTTTGTACTTGGCGATGTGCCGCCGGAGCAGTATGCCCCCGTTGCGGCAAAGCTGCTGTCCATGGAGGAGTACCATGCGGAGCAGGTGGCTTTTCAGGTACCGCCGCGCATGGGCGCACAGGGCCGCATCCAGATGATGGGCGGCGAGTTCTGCGGCAACGCGACCCGCAGCTTCGGGTACCTGCTTAGCACGCAGCTGCCGGGGAACCCGGATACCGTGATCGTAGAGGTCAGCGGCGCCGAGCAGCCCCTCACCGTGCAGATTGACCGGGAGGGCGGCCGGTGCGAAACGGAAATGCCGCTGCCCGTCGGAACGATTCAGGTTCCGTTTGACGGTCAGGAATACAACGCTGTCTGCTTTGACGGCATCGTACATACCATCGTTCCCGGGGAGGCCAAAGGGGAGGCCAAAGGGGAGGCGTTTGTCCGGGAGCTGCTTGCGGCGGTTCAGGCGGCCGCGCCCGCCAGCGCCTACGGTATCCTTTTCCTGAACGGAGAAAACATGGTGCCCGTTGTGTATGTGTGCGACACGGATTCCCTGATCTGGGAGAGTAGCTGCGGCAGCGGTTCCATGGCGGTCGCGGTGTTTCTGGCTTTGCAGCAGGGCGACGGCGAGCATCGCTTCAGCCTGCATCAGCCCGGCGGCGTGATCGAAGCCGTCGCCGCCGTCGAAAACGGTAAGGTTGTCCGCTGCCGCATGGGCGGTCCGGTAAGCCTGTCGGAAGAAATCATCGTTACTCTGTCCGAATTCTAATTTTTTGCATCATAAAAGCCCGCCAACGGTCTTGCGCTGTTGGCGGGCTTTTTCTGTGCAGGGGACATAAGCCCAGCTGAGAAATTAAAAAATTATCTTTCGATGGACAGCATCGCGGCTTTTGACGCGTGAATTCTCGTCGTATCAAAAACGGGCAGGTCGGTATCCTGCTGCCGAATCAGCATCCCGATTTCCGTGCAGCCGAGAATGACTCCCTCAGCGCCGCGCCTGGCAAGAGCCTTGATGATATCCCGATACTTTTCCTTTGAAATTTCCGAAATGATCCCCAAACATAATTCCTGATAAATGATATTGTTTACCGTTTCGATTTCCTGTTCGTCCGGGATCAGAACGGTAATTCCCGCGCGCGTCAGCTTTTCCTTATAAAAATCCTGTGTCATGGTATATTTGGTTCCAAGCAACGCAACCTTTGTGATATTGCAGCGCTTTAATTCATCCGCTGTCGCTTCTGCGATATGTAGAATCGGGATGCCGATTTTGCTTTGAATCTGGGGCGCTACCTTGTGCATGGTATTGGTGCAGATCATAATAAAATCCGCTCCGGCTTTTTCCAGATTCTTGGCCGCTGCGGAAAGAATATCCGCGCTTTTATCCCAATCACCGTCCGCCTGGCACTTTTCAATTTCCGCAAAATCCACGCTGTACAGCAGGATTTTTGCGGAATGCAGTCCGCCCAACTCTTGGTTTACGATTTCATTAATGACCTGATAATAAGTAACCGTGCTTTCCCAGCTCATCCCGCCGAGCAGTCCGATTGTTTTCAAGATGATTCCCCCTTTGATCCTATTTTAGAGTCTTTGCGCTTACTGTCAACCCTTTGTGCTTTGGGTCAATTCACTCATGATTTTTTTGCTATACCTCAAAGAATTCCTTAGCATACTCCACAGTACCGTTTAGTTTGCGCGGCTTGCCTTGCAGATCAAGGGCCATATAATTCTTACTTGGAACATCAAACGGCGCCTGAATGCCGTATTGTTCCGCGGGGACATACCCGGCTTTCGGATAATACTCTTCGCTGCCCAAAACCACCGAAAATCCATATCCCATCTCAGCGGCAATTTGATGCCCACGAGCCATGAGTGCCGTTCCGATCCCCTGACGCTGATATTCCGGCAGAACGGAAAGCGGTGCCAAAGCCAGTTCCGTTTGATCGCCTATGCGGATTTTGGTAAATAGAATGTGCGCAACAACCTCGCCGTTTTCTTCGGCGACCAAAGAGAGCTCCGGTATATAGGCAGCACTTTTTCGCAGCGCGGCGACCAAATCCGGTTCATTGCCGTCGCAATGCTCCGCTTCCTCAAACGCTTTCTGAACCACCTGATACACTTTTTCAGAATCACTTTCCTGTTCTTGACGAATGATCATTTTGCCCTCCTTAAACCGGGATTTATATGTCTGTCAAAAACACTTCCGGGATGTTGTTTTTTCTAAGCTGATAACGTTGTACCTGTGACAGCGGAATTTCATAGTGGTGTTCTGACTTCTTGTATTTCTCGTTTTTAATGTCATCGTATAGGTCACTGATAAAGCAAGACCATTCCTTTGTACCGCCAATGTTGTGGGCAAATGTCTGAAAGTATCTAAAGCCATCCCCAAGATAGAAAACCTCTAATGCCAAAGCCAAATCGCAATTCGCATCCAGGATCATTTGTTTTGGTACATCAAACCCGTTATCCCAATTGTAATCTTGAAGTACTGACTTCATCTTTTCATATGTCATATATTTCCCCCGTGCAGTTCTGTTTTCCCGAGCACTTTGACAATAATCATTTTAGATTTCTCTGTTCCTGCGCGTGCTCATCAAATTCAGATTCTCAGCAGGCCGCGGAAGCCCCGGGCGGCATAGTAAGATTCCGCCCCATTGTGGTATACGAAGACGGTACCGTAACGGCGGTCGCAAAAAAGGGCCCCGCCCAATTTTCGGATATCGGGTGGAGTTCTCACCCAGCTTGACGTTTTGGTATCAAAACTCCCGAGTTTCTGCAGTTCCCGGTATTGTTCTTCGGTCAGTAACTCAATGCCCATGGCAGCCGCCATATCGACCGCGGTATTCTCCGGCCGGTGCTCTTTCCTCGATTCGAGCCCTTCGCGGTCATAACACACGCTTCTGCGGCCCTTTGGGCTTTCCGCCGAACAATCATAAAACAGATATTCGCCCGTAGAATGATCAAAGGCCACAACATCCGGCTCACCGCCGGTTATTTCCATTTCGTTCAGCGACCACAGCTTTTCCGCGTTGGCTTCCAATTTTGCCTGTATTTCATTCCACTCGATACCATGATGCCGATTTCTGTTTTTCTCGAAGCGGGCCTGTAAGGTTTTGAGCAGTTCCTCACGCTGATCGAGCGACAATTCCCGTTTTTCATTTTTCATATTGACGTCTCCTAATCAAAATTTTCCGCTGCAATTCTGCCGCAATCGGTATCCTAGAATGTCAGTAATAATTTCCGGATTCAGGGTGGTATATTCGTTCCGCTTTTTCAGGATGGCTGCCGTATCGGACTTCACGCCGCGCTGCCAAGAGCTTCTTCAATCAAGAATTTGGAAATATACATCGCTTTTCATCTGTGCTTAGGAGCGTGTGATGAGAGGTGCCGTTCGGGAATTTATCCTGTGCTTTTTCGCACTTGTGGATGGTGGAAGATACGGCTCTGAGCGGCTCTGGCAATTCTGCCTTTGCGTACTTTTCCTCTGTTTACTGACTCTCTATTGTCCGGATTTTCTCTACATCCGCGCTGCACAGAATGTCCAGATTCTCAAAAATCTTTTCGGCAGGCCAGTTCCACCACTGCAATTGCAGCAGGTGTTCGGTCAGATCGTTATCGAAACGCTTTTTAATGACCTTGCAGGGATTTCCCCCGGCAATGCAATAAGCGGGGATGTCTTTCGCCACCACAGAATTTGCAGCAATGACAGCGCCGTCACCAATATGGACACCGGGCATCACCGTAACATTCTGTCCGATCCATACATCGTTGCCTATTACGGTATCGCCCTTAAAAGGAAGGTCATCCAAAGAGGGTGTGGATTTTTCCCAGCCGCCGCCCATGATGTTGAATGGATAGGTGGTAACGCTGCACATTCTGTGGTTGGCGCCGTTCATGACAAACTCGATGCCTTTGGCGATGGCGCAGAACTTTCCGATGATGAGCTTGTCGCCCAGAAATTCATAATGATGGGTGACGTGCTCCTCAAAGCGCTCCGGGCCGTGAATATCATCGTAGTAGGTGTAATCGCCCACAAGGATGTTGGGGCGGGTGATGACATTCTTGATAAAACAGACGCTTTTGATCGCCTCGTTAGGGTAGATCGCATCAGGATTCGGGCCGTACTGTATCGAATCCCCTCCTTTCAAATTGGAACTTGCTTGCCGGCGTGGTATCAGACTTCTACAAGACTGAAGTTCAATTTTTCCTCAGGCTCCCATTTTGTAATTGCACCAAACATCATGCCGTGTCCGCATTTGTCACATTCGAACAAATATCTGATTTCATGCTCGTAAGGCTGATCGTAATCCTCTATTTTGATTTTCTTAAAATAAAAGAGTTTATTATTGCAAATAGGACAAATCAAGTTGTCGTCCCATATCTTAACCTTATACTTCTTCATCGATTCTCCTCCGTCGAATCCCTGTACAATTCCATTATTAAACCCAGTTTACCACGGCAATCGGTTTTGGGCAATGGTAAGGAGGAACGGCTGTAGTACTGCTGTGACAAGGACAATCCCAAAGGGCGTTTTTTTGTCCGGTATTGACACAAAAGAAAATACGTGCTAAGTTATGAGTAATCGAATAGATTGCGGGGGGACTCTTTAGAGTTGAGAAGGTTAAAACCTGACCCTTTGAACCTGTCAGTTAACACTGGCGCAGGGAAGCAAATGGACAACGAATGAATCGGTGCTTTCCTCACAAGGGAAAGCACTTTTTTGTTTTACAACTGAATCTGTTGCGGGGGGACTCTTTGGAGTTGAGAAGGTTAAAACCTGACCCT
>JAEXDU010000037.1 GCA_023401495.1 Bacillota bacterium | reverse complement strand
GTAGCCGACAGCCGCCGTGCCGAGAGACATATTTTCGATCAAGCGCAGGACGCGCAGACGATTCTCGGTGGAAACCGCGTTGACGCCGCGCAGGTATTTGTCCACATAGGGGCCTACCACAGGGTCGCGCAGGTCCTTTTCAGACGGAGCGGTCACCATCAGGCCGCCGGCGATATCCTCGGCCAGCCGCACGATTTCATAGGGGAAGCGGGTGACATTCTGCTTACATACGTTGGCGAGCAACAGATCGATCAGGTAGTTGCCGGACGGGGTGGGCTTGCCCTCCGAAGAGCACGCGATGCCGCAGGCAAACAGGGTTTCGTTCAGGTGCACCATCTCAATCAGCTTATCCTTTACGGCAGAAGCGCGCTCTACGCCGTTGTACTCGGCGGCCAGCGCAGCCGCGCCGATCAGAACGTCGCCCACGCCGACCTTACAGCCGCCGTAGCTCTGTCTGTGATAACCGGCAAAGCGTTCTACCAGCATTCCGGCAAACTCGACCTCGCCGTTGAGGAAAATGCGGTCGTTCGGAACAAATACGTTGTCGAAGATCACAAGAGCCTCTACGCCACCGAATTCGCTGTTGCCCACGTCCATCTCGCTGCCTTCCATCTTACGGGTGTCGCAGCTCTGGCGGCCGATGATCATGAAAATGCCCTCGGCGTCGGTCGGTACGGCAAACGAAACGGCATAATCCTTGTCGTCCGGGCCCATCGCGATGGTGGGCATGACGATCACTTCGTGGGAGTTGATGATACCGGTCTGGTGCGCCTTTGCGCCGCGCACGACAATACCGTCGGGGCGGCGTTCCACCACATGCAGGTACATGTCGGCGTCAGGCTGTGCGTGGGGGGCCAGCGAGCGGTCGCCCTTGGGGTCGGTCATCGCGCCGTCTACCGTCCAGTCGTTCTCTTCGGTGGCGATCGCAAACTTTTTAAAATTCTCAAAATAATTGGTTTTGTACTGCTGGTCGGTTTCAAAGGTGGTGGAATAGAGCGCGTTGAACGCGTCCATGCCTACGCAGCGCTGAAAACAGGAAGCGGTTTTCTGGCCGAGCAGACGCTGCATTTTCACCTTGTTTACCAAGTCCTGTGTGCTGTGGTGGATATGACAGAAGCGGTTGATTTTGTTCCCGGTGATCGCAGAGGTAGCGGTCATCAAATCCTCGTACTGGGGGTCCTGCGCCAGATCATAGGTCATGCGGACCGAATTCAGCGACGGGCGCAGAATCGGGTGATCTACCGGGTTCTCAATTTTCTCGCCGAACATGTAAATCTGCAGATTCAGCTTGCGGATGCTTTCGATATATTGTTCTCCGGTCATAAGTGCCATGGTGAAATTCCTTCTTTCTGAGATAATGGGCCGAATGGATTCCTTATGTGAATGATTCGAATTGATTCAAAATGTGAAATGGCTGGCGTGTGCGTCAATCGTAGTAGTGCGGGGCGGTCTTTAAGGTCTGGAAGAACTCATAATCGTGGGCAAAAACCACCTTGCCGTTGTATTTTTCTTCTAAATCGTGAACCTTCTGAACAGACTGGAAGTGTGCCAGGCTATCGTACAGCAGGCCGGACATTTTGGCGGGCGGGCCGTAAATCTCAGAGGTGTATACGGCGTCCTGCGGCAGAATGAAGGTGCTGTTCTCCATATGTACCACAAGGCCGAGCAGTCCGGGAGTATGGCCGGGCAGGTTGACAACGTCCACGCCGGGAGCCAGCTCGAAGTCGCTGTCGATCAGGTGATACTGCTTTACGGAAACGTCCATATCACCCTTGACATAGCCGCCGTGTGTGGCCGGGTCGGAATTCAGGCGTACCTGTGACTGTGCGGCGAGGAAGTCCGCCTTCGGCACATACACGTCTGCATGCGGGAACAAATGCAGGTTGCCGGCATGGTCAAGATGCATGTGAGAAACAACGACCGTTTTGATGTCCTCGGGCTTCACGCCGACCAGAGCGAGCTGGTTTTCGAGGCGCTCTTCCTCTTTCTGGTAGAGGGGGTAAACTTCCTGCAGATTCTTGGGCCAGTAGCCGTTCATGGCCTCCGGGTTGCTGCCGGTGTCATAGAGGATGTATCCGTCTCCGGTATCGATCAGAAAAGCCATGACGGGCAGTTTAATCCATTTGTTGGTGACCTGCGGCTGGCTGTAGGTTCCGATGGTGGAACAGGCGACTACGTTGTTTTTGTCTGTCTCAAGATAACCGGTGTTCAGGATGTACAGTTTCATTTTGGTTCCTCCTTATAATTTGAGTTGGCTCTTGTGGAAAGCCTCTTGTAAAAGAGTTAGAGCAAGTTCCGTGCCATATGCGATGATCTGTGTGCGTTGATCGTCTGATTCTACGAATCCGACAATTTTAGATCAGTCTTTTTTGGACTTTCGTCAATTGAATTTTGAAAATAGAAGGGAACTTAAATTCCGAACCGGAATGAACATTGGAAAACGGCATAGTAAATTGAATAAATTTATTATTTTTTTATGAATTCGACATAACAGATCGCGTGTTGTTGTTTTATTTTTGAAACACCGATGCTGATATGAAACAAACCAGCGCCAACAGAAGCGGAGCTTGTGTCGGCGCTGGTTTTGTATGTCAGAACCGGAATCGGGCTCTGTTTTATTTTTGATGTGGCAATATAGCATTCGAAAAAAGTCATTGATTTTCTCTTCCGGCGAAAGCGTGGGAGAAAACCGGCGTTCTGAAATGCATTCTTTTTAAGTTTTTACATTGTATTTCTGGCGCTTGCGCACATAGGTGGCCGGATCCATGCGCAGGCTCTGCGCGGCTGAGCGAACATTTTTTTTGTTTTCGTAGGCCTTATCGATGTACTCTTTTTCAATTTTTTCAAGATACGCCTTCAAATCGAAGTCCTTGCTGCTGTCGCCGGGGTCTGGACAGAGCCGCGCATTTTGCAGCATCAGGTGCGCACTGTCGATTTCGTCCGCATCGCTGATGATGAAGGAACGCTCCATGACGTTTTTCAGCTCGCGCACATTGCCGGGCCAGCCATATTCCAAAAGACTGATAAAGGCGCTTTGCGTGAGAGATTTATTCTGGTTGTATTTTTTATTCAGGTTCTCCAGCATGTTTTGCGCCAGCTTTGGAATATCGTCCTGCCGCTCGCGCAGCGGGGGAATGTGGACCGGGAACACATTCAGCCGGTAGTACAGGTCCTCCCGCAGTCTGCCGCTTTTGACCATGCTTTCCATGTCGCGGTTGGTGGCGGCCACTACCCGCACATCCACCTTGATCGGCTTGCCGGTGCCCACGCGCACGATCTCCTGCTCCTGCAGAACGCGCAGCAGCTTTACCTGCAGGCTGGCCGGCAGCTCGCCCACCTCATCGAGGAAGATGGTGCCCTTATCGGCAATCTCAAACAGACCGGCTTTTCCTTCTCTGTTGGCGCCGGTGAAGGCGCCGCGCTCGTAGCCGAACAGCTCGCTTTCGGCCAGAGCCTCCGGTATGGCGCCGCAGTTCACCTTGATGAACGGCCCGTCTCTTCGGGGGCTTTTCTTATGTAGGTAAGAGGCGACCATCTCTTTGCCGACGCCGGTTTCCCCGAGCAGCAGAACCGGCGTGTCCAGCAGGGCGGCCCGTCCTACCATGCGCAGCAGGTTCAGCATTTTTGCGTCGGCCACCACCATATCGCTGGTCTGCATCAGCTGCTTGCGGATGACCTCGATTTCGCCTTCGTAGCGCTGGGCCTGCTCCTGCTTCTGCGCCAGCTGTTCTTTCAGATTGTACAGCTCTGAAATATCGCGCACGTTGGTAACCACCATGATGATCTCGTTCTGCTCGTCGAAAACGGGAGTGCTGGTGACAATGGCGCGTTTTCCGGTACGGAAGGTCTGATCGATGGTGATGGTGTTTCTGCTCTTGAGGGCCATCAGGGAAGCGGAGCGCGAGATAATCCCGTATTTCTCCAGCTCCGTCATGTTTTTGCCGATGACATCCTTTTCGTTCAGACCCGAAATCACTTGGTAAGAATGGTTGATCCAGATGGTATTGGCCTGTCCGTCGGTGATGTAAATCCCGTCAAAGGAGCTTTCCAAAATGGCGATCAGGGCATCGGTCGTGTTCATGGCATCCGGGAAGTTTGTCGTTTTGTGCACATGCACAGGATTTCGCTGCATACGTCCTCCTTTGTCAGACAGACGGGATGTTTCTCCGACGCGGCTGATCGGGCCGGATTTTCCCGTGGTGTAGTTTGTCTGCTTTGCATCGGCATGGCTTTTCTGCGCTATACTCTGTGATGCTGACAGAATTCTCTGTGGATATGATACCACAGGCGCAGAGCGCCGTTGGGGTATTATTTTACCGATTGGCATGATAATAGCCGCTTGTGGCCATTATAACAAAAATTTCTGTAAAATCAAATCTATATTTGGCATGTGCGTGCTGCGGGAGGAGTAGGGAGCAATTTCTACCATTGCGTTCGGGTTTGTTCTGATCCCCATTTTGCCCCCATTTCTTTCAAAACCGTTATCTTTTGTAAAAGCTTTGTTCATTTACTTTCCCTTGCTTTCGCGGTATAATAATGATCAATATATTGCCAATTTGGAACCTCCCGGCACAGCAGAAAAAAGATCGACGGGCGGCCGGGAAAGCACGGAACCGTGCGGCAGAACTGCCCGCGCGGCATCCCGCGGATCAACATTGTGAAAGGACAGAGTACAAATGGAATATAAAAGATTCAAAGATTCGATCATAGCCAGAATCGATCCGGGTGAGGAAATCCTGGCGTCGATTCGGGAAATTGCTTTGAAAGAAGAAATCAAGCTGGCGTCCGTCAGCGGGTTGGGCGCCGTGAACAGCTTTACGGTAGGCGTTTTCAAAACAGCCGAAAAGGAATATAAAGCAAACGAGTTTAACGGCTATTATGAGATCGTGTCGCTCACGGGGACGATCAACACCATGAAAGATGAGTTTTACTGCCACCTGCACATGAGCGCCGGGGGAGAAGATGGCAACGTAGTAGGCGGCCATCTGAACCGGGCGGTTGTCAGCGCTACCTGCGAACTGGTCATCCGCATAATCGACGGCAGGGTGGACAGAAGCTTTAGTGAACAAGTAGGGCTGAATCTGTTTGATTTTCACCGCTGACTTTTGAGCGGTTCATGCAAAATCTTCTGGCAGGTACAAAAGGCAGGTACCCATCAGGAGATTTTTTATGTCGCCGGCCTCTCTATTTCATTCTTCTCAATGGACTGAAAATAGATCGGCTTTGTGGCATAATAACCTCGCACGGTTTTTAGATGATAGAGCGCTTTTCCGCTGCTTTCCGGTCATCCGGCAAAAGGGGACAGGCGTATTGGAATAAAGAAAGGGGGATTCGCTTGCTGGCCCAGATCATGGAGTTTTTGGGGACCGCGCTGACTGTCATCCTGTTTGCATTGCGGGTGCTGATACCGGTGCTGTCTCTGGTGGTGCTGTGGCGCTGCTTTGTGTCGCTTCGCCGCGGCCGCCGGCGAGAAGATCCGGTCATTCTGCTCGAAGAAATGACGACGCATGTCAAAATCCCGGTGCTGTATTGGGAAAATTCGATGGGCCGCAGCCGCAGCTGCGACATTGTTCTGCCGGACAATACCGCCAGCCGCGACCATGCTGTGCTGATGCGCCGGGAAGCCGGCTGGCTGATTACAGATACGAATTCCAAGGCGGGAACGTTTGTCAACGGAACAAAAGCGTCGCCGACCCTGTCTGTGATGCCGGGGGATGTGATCGCCATGGGCTCGACCGCCCTGATGCTCAAACGGACAAACGAGGGCGACTTTAAAAAGAAGCGCACGCTGTTCCAGTCGAATCGCCGCCTGCCGTCGCCGCTCGGGTTGATGAGCATGGTGTTCCTGATCCAGATTTTTCTGGCGGCGCAGCTCTGCTTTGGCGGAGAGGCGTTCGCCTGGCAGCCGCTGATTCCGTTCGGCGCGTTGACGGTTCTGGAATGGGGTCTGTACTACTACTTTATGCGGGTGCGGAATCATGTCAGCTTTGAGCTCGAAACCATTGGCTTTCTGCTCAGCGGAATTGGAATCATGCTGCTCGCCGGTGCGGATGTAAAGCTGGCCTATACGCAGCTGGCCGCGATGGCGGGCGGGATCATTCTGTTCTGCATGCTGATTTCCTTTATGGGCGATCTGGACCGCGTGACCAAGTGGCGTATTGCAATCGGATTGTTCGCGGTGGCGCTGTTCGCCGTGAATCTGGCGTTCGGCGTGGCGTCTCACGGGGCGAAGAACTGGATCAGCCTTGGGCCGATCACGATTCAGCCGTCGGAATTCATCAAAATTGCGTTTGTGTTCGCCGGCGCTTCCACGCTTGACCGGCTGCAGACTGCCAAGAACCTGACGGAATTCCTGGTATTTTCGGGCATCTGCATCGGCTCGCTGTTTTTAATGAAGGATTTCGGTACGGCTTCTATCTTCTTCATCACGTTTCTGCTGATTTCATTCATGCGTTCCGGCAGTCTCAGAACGGTGATTCTGGCCTGCTCCGCCGCTGCACTGGGTGCGTTCATGATTCTGCAGTTCAAGCCCTATATTGCAGACCGCTTCGCCGCGTGGCGGCATGTGTGGGAATATTCGGATGGTACCGGCTACCAGCAGACCCGCGTGCTTTCTTATACCGCGAGCGGCGGCCTGTTCGGCGCGGGAATGGGAGAAGGCTATTTGAAAAATGTATTTGCCGGCACCAGCGATCTGATGTTCGGCATGATCTGCGAAGAGCTGGGGATGGTTCTGGCGGTGGTCGTCACACTTTGTATCGTGATGCTTGCGCTTTACACCAAGCTCGACGCAACGCGCAGCCGTTCCACCTTTTATTCCATCGCGGCCTGCTCGGCAGCAGGCATGCTGCTGTTTCAGGCGGCGCTGAATATTTTCGGCGCGACAGACGTTCTTCCGCTGACTGGCGTCACGCTGCCGTTCCTCAGCGCGGGCGGTTCGAGCATGGTGTCTGTGTGGGGGCTGCTGGCGTTTATGAAAGCGTCGGATGAACGAACGTATGCCGCAAGGAGGAAAAGCACATGAAAACAACCGGAGGCAGAGCCGGTATCCTCTATTTGATGATTCTGGGCTTCTTTGTGGGATTGGGCGTATTTTTGTTTGGATTTGTCAAGGACGGCGGCGCGTGGGCGATGCAGCCGTTCAACAAATATGCTTCGGGCGACAGTCAGCTGACCACTGCCGGAGATGTGCTGGACCGCAGTGGTGTGGTGCTGGCCAAAAGCGAGAACGGCAAGCGGATATACAGCAGCGATGAAACGATTCGCCGCGCGATGCTGCATGCCGTGGGGGATACGAACGGCTATATCTCTACCGGGGTTCAATACCGCTACCGTTCAGAGATCGGCGGGTACAACCCCATTACGGGGCTGACCTCGCCCACGGGCAAAAAGCAGGGCAGCGACATCACGCTGACACTTTCCAGCGAGCTTTCCAAACTCGCGTATAATAAGCTCGACGGCCGCCGCGGCGCTGTGGCAATGTACAACTACAAAACGGGTGAAATGCTGGTGATGGTCAGCACGCCCGATTTTGACCCCGCTAATGTGCCGAAGGATATCGACACGAATTCCAAATATGAGGGAGCATACCTGAATAAGGTGCTTTCCGCAAGCTATACGCCCGGCTCCATCTTCAAGATCGTGACGACCGCCGCTGCGATCGAAACCCTTTCGGATTGGGATACCAAAACCTTTACCTGCAAAGGCAGCACGACGATCAACGGCAATAAGATCACCTGCGACGGCGTTCATGGGACGATCAATATCAAGCAGGCGCTGGCAAAATCCTGCAATGTGGCGTTTGCGCAGCTCGCCGTGGAGCTTGGCGAAGAGAAGATGACCGCCGAGGCCAACACCATGGGCTTTAACCGCAGCTTTTCCGTGGACGGGATCGATACCTCGAAAAGCAAGTATGACGTTAAAGGGGCAGAAAAGCAGGCGCTGGCCTGGTCGGGTATTGGACAGCATACCGACATGACGAACCCTTACCACATGATGCTGCTGATGGGCGCCATTGCAAACGACGGAACGCCGGTGCAGCCTTATTTCATCAAGCAGATCAAAAACAGTCTAGGGATTGTGCAGCAGCAGGGAAAAACGGAGCTGGGTACCCAGCTTGTCAAGCCCACAACCGCCCAGACGCTCGAGCAATTGATGCGCAACAACGTGACGAGTGACTACGGCGACGATATGTTCCCCGGCATGAGCGTATGCGCCAAAACCGGTACGGCAGAGGTTGGTGGCGGCAAGAAGCCGAACGGCTGGATGATCGGTTTTTCGTCCGATCCCACAACGCCCTACGCTTTCGCCGTCGTGGTGGAAGAGGGCAACTACGGGCGCACCTCTGCCGGGCCGATCGCCAAGGCGATTATGACGCAGGCGAAAAAATTGGGTCTGTAAAGAACGATTGCTTTACACCTTTCAAGAACCATTTTTCCATCAGGAAAGAACCGCAGACCATTGGCCTGCGGTTCTTTTTTCGTATTTCATTTTCCGGTGTGCGTGAAGAAAAGCGCGAGGCTTTTCTCAGCCAAAAACAAAATGCCCGGACAGTACTTCCCGCAGGATACCCGATTCCGGAATACAGGCCGGGTCAAATTCCAGAACCCGGCGGCTCCGCTCAGAAATAGGGTCTGCGGCCGGAACGGCAGAAAGCAGGGTTTTGGTGTATGGGTGCAGCGGATGTTCGAACAGCTCTTCGGTTTCGGCCAGCTCCAGCAGCCGGCCCTCCCGCATCACAGCGATCGTGTTGCTGAGCAGGCGAATAACGGAAAGATCGTGCGAGATCAGCAGGAACGCAAACCCGTATTCCCGCTGAAGCTGCTGAAACAGCGTGAGAATCTGCGCCTGAATCGATACGTCGAGCGAGGCGGCCGGTTCATCCGCAACCAGTAGCTGCGGATTCGTGCTGATGGCCCGTGCAATTGCCACGCGCTGGCGCTGTCCGCCCGAAATCTCGTCAGGGTATTTTCCGCGAAAGCTTTCGTCCAGCCCAACCTGATAGAGCAGCTCGTTAATCCGAGCGTCCAGTTCCCGGCCGGAGCAGAGTCCGCAGGCCTGCAGTGGCTCGGCGATACTGTTCCGCACGGTCATTCTGGGGTTCAGCGCGGCGGCGGAATCCTGAAAAATGATCTGCATGTTTTTCTGGATGCTCCGGCGGTTTTTTCGATAAATCTTCGGGTCCGATATTTTTTCTCCCTGAAACCAAATTTCCCCGCCGGTGAGGCGGTACAGCCCCATCACGGAGCGGGCCACCGTGGATTTGCCGGAGCCGCTTTCGCCCACCAAGCCAAAAATTTCTCCCCGCTTGATCCCAAAGCTGATGTCGTCGACCGCGCGGATCGTCAGACGCTTGCTGAGTGGAAAATACTGCTTTACATTCCGGACTTCCAGAAGCATTTCCTCGTTCATCGCTGCGGCCCCCTTTTCAGAAAGGCGGGCGGTTCGATGCGCGGGGCCCCGGGATGCAGCAGCCAGGTGGCCGCGAAATGCGTCGGCGTAATCTGGAATAAGGGCGGCATTTCTTCATAATCGATCGCCAGCGCGTGTTCATTGCGCGATGCGAAAAGGTCGCCCTCAGGGGGATTCAGCAGGGAGGGGGGCATACCCGGAATGCTGTGCAGCTGCTTTGTACGCACCGCCAGCGCGGGCTGCGCCCCCAGCAGCCCCCAGGTATAAGGGTGGCGCGGGTCGTAGAAAATCTCTTCGGCCGTGCCGATTTCAACGATCTTCCCGGCGTACATCACGGCGACCCGGTCCGCGATTCTGGCGACCACGCTCAGGTCGTGCGAGATAAACAGCACCGCAATCCCGGATTCTTTGCAGGTGGACAAAATCAGGTCGAGTATTTTGGTCTGCACCGTTACATCCAGCGCGGTAGTCGGTTCATCCGCCACAAGCACCTTTGGGCGCGAGGCCAGAGCAATCGCCAGAACGCACCGCTGGCGCATCCCGCCGGAGAGCAGATGCGGCTGCATCTCGAAGCGTTCCTCCGGGTGATCGATTTCCATCCGTCTCAGTAGCTCTAAAGCCTGCGCTTTGGCAGCTTGTTTCCCGATTTTTTCATGCTTTAAAATCGCTTCGGTGATTTGCCTGCCAATCGGGATCGTGGGGTTCAGCGTTGTCATGGGGTCCTGAAACACCATCGAAATCTGTCTTCCCCGCAGGGCGCGCATACGGCGCGGGGAATACGCAGTGATGTCTTCCCCGCAAAGCGTCACCTGCCCGCTTTTTACCGACGCGTTTTTTGGCAGGAGCTTCAGCAGCGATTTGCATAGAACGGTTTTCCCGCAGCCGGATTCCCCGACGATTGCGAGAATTTCCCCTTCCTCCAGCGCAAACCCGACATTTCTGACTGCCTGTATTTCTCCCTCCGGCGTGTCAAAGCTGAGAGAGTAATCTGTCACTTCCAGTACCGTTCCCATTGGCAACCTCTTTGTTTATTTATTCAGTGTCCAGTCCTCAATGTTCCACAGCACGCCGACCGCGTGGTGCCCCAGAAGCCGCGTGGTGTCGAGCCCGCTAAGGCCCTTGATGCTGACGTAGCAGCCGTCCAAAAACGCAACCAGAACAACGCCGGGCTGCTGCGCGTAGGCTGCCTCGAATTCCTGATAAATCTGCTTTCTTTTGGATTCATCTTTTGTGTGGCGGCCCTCAGACAGCAGCTGATCCACACGGGCGTTAGAGTACTTCATCGTGTTGTCGCTTGCGCCGGTCACGTAGTTTTTATAGAACATATCGGGGTCGAACTGCGCCGCGTAGCCGGATAAAAAGCCATTGTAGCCGGCCTTCCAGTCGAATTTCGTCACGAGCACAACCTCCATATCCACACCGGCTGCCTTCAGCTGGCTGGCGCACAGGTTGGCAATATCGACGCGCTCCTCTTCATAGTCGCGTACCTGAATGGTAAAGTGAAATTTTTCGCCGCGGCGCTCGTAGATGCCGTCGCTGCCCTTTGCCCAGCCCAGCTTTTCCATCTGCTGTGCGAATTGATTCAGGTCATACGGGTAAATATCCGCCGCGGTGTTGCCGCCGAAGCGGTTCAGCTGAATCGGGCTGTATGCCGCAACGCCGCGTCCGGCCAGCACGCTTTTTACAATCGCTTCTTTATCGATGGCATAGCTCAGCACGCCGATCGAGTCGCCGTTCTCCTGCCAGAATTTTGTGCCGAAATCCATCGAGATGCCGCGGTAGTCGGCGGTCTTGAAATCGATGTTTTGGTAGCCGTCCTTTCCGCGAAAGGTGTTGGCATATTTGGCGTTCAGCCAGGCCAAATCCGCCTCGCCGGACTGCAGCATGGTGGCCTTGGTACTTTCCACAGCAACGGTTTTATAGATCACGCGCTCTATGTTCGGCACCTTGCCGTAATAAGCGCTGTTTCGTTCCAGAACGATTCTGCCGCCGGCGGTATCCCATTTTACGAATCGGTAGCGGCCCGTGCCGACGGGGGTCTGATTAAAGGCCATGGTGTTGATGTCCTGCCCTTCGGTCAGGTGCTTCGGTAGAATCCCAATGGTAAAGTAATCGAGCATGGCGGCGTCGTATTTGCCAAGCCGAATGACAACGGTGGATTTGTCCGACGCAGTGATGCTGATAATGTCTTCATAATTGCTCGTGATGGTGGAGGACAGGGATTTGTCTTTGGTTAGAAGACCATACGTATAAACGACGTCGTCCGCCGTGAACTCCTTGCCGTCGTGCCACTTGACTCCGCCGCGCAGATGAAAGGTGTAGGTGAGAGCCGCGTTGTCGTAATCGTAGCTTTCCGCCAGATCGCAGACCGGCGTGCCGCCGCCGTCGTATTTCATCAGGCCCGAGAAAATCAGGTCGGGCAGCTCGTCGTGATTATTCAGAACAGGGTTGATGGTGCTTTCCGATTCCCCCGCGTATACAAGAGTGTTGGAGAGGTCCTCCGACTCCCCAGCGGCGGAAGCGGAGCCGCCCGCCTGATTGCCTGAGCCGGTGCAGGCGACCAGAGAGAACAGCAGACAGAAAGCGAGAAGCAGAGAGAATCCTTTGACTGCTTTTTTACGTATCATTTCTTTTCCTCCTCAAATTGTAACACAGGGAACACCTATGGATTACAGATTGCTGTGTTTTTTGTTGGTTTCTTTGCGGTAAAAGTTCCCCAGGCTGGTGATGCAGTTCAATGTAACGAGCAGAAAAACGCCGGGAATGATGATGACCCACCAGGTATCCAGCAACAATGCCCGGTTGGCAAGCGAGAGCATACTGCCCCACGAAATAACATCTACAGGCAGCCCAAGCCCGAGAAAGCTGAGGGTCGATTCCATCGACATGCTTGAGCTGATGCTGGAAATCACGACAAACAGAATAGAAGAAACAAAGTTCGGGATCAGATGGCGCGTCATGATTTTTGGGAAGCTGACGCCCATGCAGCGTGCGGCCAGAACATACTCGCTGCTGCGAATCTGGCGCACCTCGCTGCGCACGATACGGGCCAGCGGGAACCATCCTGTGATGCCGATGATAAAAGAAAGGGTAAAGGTGTTCTGCTTTCCAATCACGGATACGAGCAAAAGAACGGTCAGAAGATTCGGGATGCTGCTGGCCACTTCCGCGATCCGCATCATCGCCGCATCCACCTTCGTGTTGGCCAGGCCGCTGATGCACCCATAGGGAATGCCGATGATACAGATAATCGCCATGCTCATCAGGCCAATGGAAAGGGATACTCTGCCGCCGTACCAGATCATGGAGTAAATGTCGCGCCCCAAAGAATCCGTTCCGAAGTAGAATTCCGAATTCGGCGCCTGATTTAAGTGCTGTAAATAGAACCCGGCAGGGTCGTGATTCGCCAGTCTGTCGGTAAACACGCAGCCCATCACAATCAAAAGCAACAGAATCAGCGCCGGAATCGGCTTGCCCTTCAGGCGTTTTCGCAGCGTCGGCTTTTGAATGACAGGCCGATGTTCCTTCCAGCCGGGGCCGACCACCCGGAATCGTGGATCGTTTATCTCTGCCACGCGGACACCCCCGTTTCTTTCATGCGGGGATCAATCACCTCGTTGACCGTCTGCGCCGCCATGCTGCTCAGGATCACCAGCGCGCCGGTGATCAGCACCAGAAGCATCAGCAGATTATAATCGTGGTATTTTGCGCTTTCAATCGAGAGCGCGCCGATTCCGGGGTAGTTGAACACCGCCTCTGCAATATAGGTGCCGCTCAGAACATGGGGAATCGAGATGGCCATGATGCTGACAATCGTAGGGGCCACGTTGCGCAGGCAGTGCTTCCACACAATCTGCCGATTCGTCAGACCCTTTCCCTTTGCCAGAAGAACGTAGTCCTGCCGAAGCTCGTCCAGCAGCTTGCCGCGGATCATGTAGGCGTAGTACCAAAGGTGGCTGACGACCATGACCACAAGGGGCAACACCATGTGACGAAGGCGGTTCAGAATGTCCCCGGCTCTGCCGATGTCGTAGGCGCCGCTGCTGGGGAACCATTTCAGGTGAATACTGAAAATCAGGATCAGAACAACGCCGAGCCAGAAAGAGGGGAGATAGTAAATTGCCGTTCCGATCTTACAGATCAGGCGGTCGGGCAAAGAGTCCTCATGCAGGGCGCAGGCCACCGCCAGCAGGGTGGCAAGAAGAAACACCAGCAGATAGGAGGTGAATCCCAGAATCAGCGTGTTGCCGATCAGCGGGGAAACAACGTCCATCGCAGGTTTTTTATATTTCAAAGACAAACCGAAATCCCCGTGAAAGGCGTTCCCGATCCACCGGACATACTGCGTGGCTAGGGGCGCGTCCAGCCCCAAACGGGTACGGGCGGCCGCCAGCTCTTCCGAGGTCATCGATTCCACCGCATCGCCGTAAAAGGATTGCAGCGGGTCGCCCGGCGCGCATCTTGCAAAGCAGAATGCCACAATCGAGAGAATCAGCATCGTCAGTGCGAAGCCGAGCAGCCGCAGCAGGATTTTTTTCAGGAAGGACAAATGATCGTTTTCCAGCATTCAAAATGCTCCTCGCTTCTCTTTTTCAATACCATGTTGATTTCCAGTGCTTGAAAGACCAGACGTTCAAACAATTTCTGCAGATAAAAAGAAGAGCCGCCAAAACGCCTGCTGGCGTAATAGCGACCCTCTTGGCCACAAATTTTAAAATAATCGTTAAATCATTTGCAGAATTCAAGGCACACTTCTGCGTGCCGGTTCTCCCATATGATTGATTTGGCTGGCCAGATACCCGGCCCCAAATCCATTATCGATATTGACCACGCTCACGCCGGAGGCACAGGAGTTCAGCATGGATAACAGCGCCGCGACTCCCCCGAAGCTTGCCCCATATCCGACGCTGGTCGGCACGGCGATCACCGGGCAGTCGACCAGCCCGCCGATCACGCTTGCGAGGGCTCCCTCCATGCCCGCGACGGCAATCACCACCCGGGCGGTCATCAAGGGCTTTAAGTTGCTGAGCAGCCGGTGCAGCCCGGCCACCCCCACGTCGTAGACCCGCGTCACGGAATTCCCCAGAGCCTCCGCCGTCAGGGCGGCTTCTTCCGCTACGCCCATGTCGCTTGTACCGCCGGTGGCCACCACAATGGAACCGTGTTTCTCTGTCTCTTCGGGAAACGCAACCGCCAGCTTTGCCAGGGGTTCATAGGTAATCTCCGCGTCTTTCGCAATCAAATCCGCGGTTTCCTGCGTGATGCGGGTGACAAGGATATTTTTGCAGCCGCGCGCCCGAAGCGCCACCAAAATTCCGGAAATCTGCTCCGGCGTTTTTGACTGCCCGTAAATCACTTCCGGCACTCCCTGGCGCAGGCCGCGGTGATGGTCCACCTTGGCATAGCCCAAATCCTCGAAGGGCGCGAGCTTGAGCTGAAGCAAAGCGTCCTCCGGCCGAACGGTTCCATCAGCCACATGATTCAGCAGAGACAGAACATCTCTTTCGGTATCCATAAAGGGTTCCTCCTCATTTGCCAATAAAAAGGGTATGCCCTAAAAAGGCATACCTTCAGGTACGATACTTCAGTAAGATTTCACGCATACCGCGTAGGAGGAGTCTCATACACGGCGTGATTTGTTTTTGCGTTATGAAAATACACAGGCTCTTCAGAGGCTGTAAAGGATCTTCCAGACCCCAGTATGATATTATAGAATATGGTTATTATATCAATTTTTTTGCCCTGCGGTCAAGTAGCGATGCGCATGATTCGGAATGCCGCTTTGAAAAAGTTTTTGAATTTCTTCCCCTGCGGCAGGGAAAGAAAGAAATCGCTGTACGTGCAACAGGTCATTCAAGTGAATGGATGATCCCCTTGAATGACTCAAAGTATTTTCCTGAAAAGATTGACAAATGGCGCAGAACTGTTTAAGGTAAGGGTGAGAAGAAATTCCGGGCTTGAAAAAGCCGAATTTACAGCAAATGCTGAGGCAGGACAGGGAAAGCGATGAAACATGGACGGATACAGGTGGCAGTTGTGGACGGGCAGGGCGGCGGCATCGGGAAAGCTTTGATCGAGCGCTTTAAACAGGTTCGTCCGGACATTGCCATCATCGCGTTAGGCACCAATGCTGTGGCTACCGCGAACATGATCAAAGGCGGCGCGAATGACGGAGCGACAGGGGAGAATGCGATTGCTTTCAACGCCGCGAAAATGCATATTCTCGCCGGGCCGATCGGGATTTTGATGCCGAACGGTCTGCTTGGGGAATTAACGCCTAAAATGGCGGAGGCGATCGGCGCGAGCGACGCGGTGAAAATTGTGATTCCCTCCCGCCAGTGTAACATCAGGCTGGCGGACGGAACAAACCAGAGCATCAAATTTTACCTTGAGGCGGCCGCACAGATTTTCGAAGAAGAAATTAGGGCTCTGGAGGGACTGTAAAAGGGCTAAAAGCAAAGGGGCAGGGACAGGTCTATCCAACCGATAGAACTGTCCCTGCCCCTTTTTGAAACAACGGGGTGAGAACATCAGGGTTTCAGATAGGCGTAGCCTTCCCGCTGGCGCAGAGTGAGCTCCAGAACACCGGCCGGTACCACCTCGGCAAACGGAACAAGCTCCTGCGGGCGGATGCCGAAGCTGTTCAAAGAATTGTTGCACGCTGCGAAATGAACCCCTTGCTCCGCAAGCTTCTGCATCATTGGCAGGGCGGAGCCCGCAGACTGGGGAACCAGCTCGCGCACCGCCTCCGAATTGGCTACGATTCTGATATCAGAATCCGGTGTGTCCACCATTTGGATCAGATGAGAGGCGTTCCTGAGTACCAGCTCCCATTTGGCGGATTCATCAATGTGAAAAACAACGTTAACATTCATTGGATTTCCCCCTTCCACAAAAACACAAGTGTCGTTCGCCGCGGAATGACACTGCTTTCGCCTGATATAGGATAAAGCAAAAAAGGCAGACGCACCGGATGATACATCTGCCTTATCTCCATTGATTGACAGGCTGCTGTTACGCTTTTGCGCGCTGTTCCTTGTAATAACGGCCGAGCGCGTCAGCGCCGATGATGGCGTCGCATACCATCTGCGGGGTGACGGCAAACGGCATGTTGCCCATGGTGTCGTTCGGCGCGCAGGCCAGCTCGGCTACCTTCATCAGCTGCTCGCGGTTGACTTCCTGGATTCCAAGGTCAGACAGCGTGGTGGGCAGGCCGACATCCAGGCAGAAGCCGTAAACCTCGTCCATCTCCGCTTTGCTTGCGTTTTCCAGCACCAGCTGAGAAAGCGTGCCGATCGCGACCTTCTCGCCGTGATAATAATGATGGGTTTCTTCGATCGCCGTAAAGCCGTTGTGAATCGCGTGGGCGGCGGCGATACCGCAGCTTTCAAACCCGATGCCGGAAAGGTAGGTGTTTGCTTCCACGGTGTTTTCCAGCGCCTTGCTGCAGGAACCGGCTTTTACAGAGACGAGCGCTTTCAGGCCGTCGGCCAGCAGTGTGTCGTAGCACAGCCGCGCGATCGCCATGGAGGTAACGGTGTATTTCCCGCCAAGGAAGTTCGGGCTGTCGGACTGCTTGCAGGCGCGGGCCTCGAAATAAGTAGCCAAAGCGTCCCCCATGCCAGAGACCAGCAGTCTAGCGGGCGCCTTGCTGATAATATCAATATCGACCAACACAATGTTGGGGCTTTTCGGCAAAAACAGATATTCCTCGAACACGCCGTCGTCTGTGTAGATCACAGACAGCGCGCTGCAGGGAGCATCTGTTGCGGCAATCGTGGGAACGATCACAACCGGCGAGTTGGTATAATGAGCAACCGCCTTGGCCGTGTCGTGAATTTTACCGCCGCCGATGCCGACGATCACGTCGCTTCCAGACGCCTCAAAAGCCTTGATCAAACGGTTGATCTCGGTGCGGCAGCATTCACCGCCAAATACTTCATAGGTCAGCGGGGTGTTATGTTCCTTTGCGCTTTCCGCAATCGGTGCTTCCACGCGCTTTTTCCCAGATGCGCTCACCAGAATAAAAGGTGCCTTACCGACGCGTTCCACGTGCTTGCATAGCTCTTTCAGAACTCCTCTGCCCTGAATGTAACGTTCCGGGCTGCCGATAATATTTGCCATAAAAAAGCCTCCTTTATTTTAGTTTGCCAGAAAAATATCAATCTG
>JAEXDU010000009.1 GCA_023401495.1 Bacillota bacterium | reverse complement strand
GCCCATATCAGCACGGCAAAAGCAATGCCGCCGATCAAATTCCCGATCGTAACCGGCAGTAAATTGTGAAGCAGAAATCCGCTCCAGGTCAAAGCGGAGAGATTTATCCCCGCCGCCGACGCCAGTTCAAAATAAGCCGGATTCGAAAGGGCAAACAGCCCGGCAGAAATATAATACATATTTGCCACACAATGCTCAAAACCACACACCACAAAAAAGCAGACCGGCCCGAACGCTCCTGCGGCACGCCCCGCCACGTCTTTCGCGCAGAGCGCGCACATGACGCCGATGCAAACCAGAATATTGCACAGAATCCCCAGTACAACGGCACTTTCAAAGGAAAGAGAGCATTTGGCCGCCGCAACTTTCATGGTATAAACAGCCAAATGACCGCCGGAAAGGTTCATCTGCCCGCTGAAACAATACGCCGCCGCAAGGGCGATCGCACCAATCAAATTCCCAAGATAAACGAGAGCCAGATTCCGAAGCATTGCGCCGATCCGAATCTGACGGGAGAGCGCGGGCATGACGAGAAAGCAGTTGCCGGTAAATAATTCCGCACCTGTCAGAATGACCGCAATCAAACCAAACGGGAACAAAAGGCCGCCAATCACTTTCGCCGCGGACACATTCGCAATGCTGTGAACCGCCACATTGGTGACAGCGCTTCCCATTCCGATCAAAAACCCCGCAAGGATTCCCAAAAGCAGCAGCCTGAACGCCGGGGAATTTGCCTTTTTCCCGCCAATCGCCGTATAGCTTTCTACAAAATCGGAAGAGTTCAGCATGACTTTGTCATTCTCCTCTTCTCCGCCGCTTCTACGATATGCTTCGCGAGGATCGAGGTAGTGACCGTGCCTACCCCGCCCGGAACAGGAGTAAACGCTTCGGCCGCCGCATCCGCCGCGTCGGGGTCGACATCCCCGTGCAGCTTTCCGTCCTCCCCAACCGTCACCCCCACGTCCAGAATAACTTGCCCGGGAGAAAGGCAGTCACTGTTCAGCAGCGCGCGAACTCCCGCGGCGGCGATAATGATTTCGGCCCGGCGGCATTCGGACGGAAGGTCAACAGTGTCAATGTGGCACAACGTAACGGTGGCTCCGCGCGCCAGCAGCATCATCGCCACCGGGCGGCCGATCACCAGACTCGCGCCCACCACGACGGCTCGCTTCCCGCGCAGGGGAATGCTGTTGTAATCCAGAATATCGATACAGGCCTGTGCGGTGCAGGGAGAAAAGCCGGAGCCTTTTCCGGTGAACACACCGCTCAGCGAACCCGTTGTCAGACCGTCGATGTCCTTCTCGGGCAGAAGCGCTTCGCAGACGGTTCGTTCATCGATATGTCTGGGCAGAGGACGAAACAGCAGGCAGCCATGAATGTTTTCGTCCTGATTGATTCGATCAATTACGTTCATCAGGTAATCCTGCGTACAGTCCTCCGATAAAATATAATTTAAAACGTTGATTCCCACTTTTTCGCAGCGTTTTACCGCGCCGCGCTCATAGGCGACATCGCTGTCCTTTTTCCCGACACGGATCATTGCCAGAGTAGGAATGACTCCGTCCGTTTTCAGTGCGCTCACGCGTTCCGACAGCTTTTCGCTCAAAGAAGCGGCAACGGGCGCGCCCTTTAAAATCCTTGCCATATTTATTTCACTCCCCGCAGGCGGCGCGTTACTTCCTCCGCAATCCGGTCTGCAATTGCGCTGTAAACGACCAACATTGCATCCGCTTTTGCTTCTGTCTCCGCCGCCTGATTTTTGTCGGCCAGAGTTCTTGTGTTGACAAAAACATTCATGCCCGCGCTTTCCAGAGCCGCCTTGCAGCAAAGCGCGCCGCAGCCGATATCCGAAATCAGCGTCGCACTGCCCTTATCCATCATTTCTTCCAGCAAATCAATGGCTTCGCAGCAGCATTCCATCATTTTCAAGGGCGCCTTGCAGGCATTCATGGTCACTTCCTCCAGAATTTCCGCGCGCTTCGGATTCTCCTTCGGGATAGAATACGCCCTTGCGAGGGGCTCGAAAACAGCGGCGTCTTCCTCCACCAAATCCAGCAGACAGGCCTGAATGGTTTCCGCCTTTCCCAGCATGATTTTCACATCATACTCTGCCTCGGCATATTTTTTGCGGCCAACGGTCAGATTCCCCACCATGGAGCACAGCGCTACTCCCAGCGCTCCCACCAGGGCCGCCGCCCCGCCACCGCCGGGCACCGGCGCTTTGGACGCCAGAATCGCTGTAAAATCCAGACAGCTTTTTTTAGTCAGTTTTTCGCTCATGATTTTCTTCCTTTGTTGAAGATTCAGGCGAGCCTGTGCGGAATATACCCGCACAGGCCGGCCCAAAGGGGCGTGTTCCTCAGAACAAGCCGGAAATACGGCCGTTTTCGTCCACATCGATGTTTTCGGACGAGGGCTTCTTCGGCAGACCGGGCAGCGTCATCACGTCGCCGGTCAGGGCGACGATGAATCCTGCGCCCGCGGATACTTTCAGGTTTTTGACCGAAATCTCAAAGCCTTCGGGAGCGCCCAGAGACTTCGCGTCGTCGGTAAAGCTGAACTGTGTCTTCGCCATGCAGATCGGCAGATTGCCAAAGCCAAGCTGCTCCAGCTGCTGCGCCTGCTTCGCCGCCGGGCCGGTCAGTACGGCGCGGCTGCCATGGTACACTCTCTGCACAATCGCATTGAGCTTTTCTTTGATCGGCAGCTCATCCCCGTATACATAGCTGAAATTGTTCGGCTTCTCGCACAGGCGAACGACTTCTTCCGCCAGCTCTACGGCGCCGGCGCCGCCCTTTGCCCAAACCTCGCTGAGAGCAACTTCAACGCCCAGTTCTTTGCACTTGCTGCGGATCAGGG
>JAEXDU010000223.1 GCA_023401495.1 Bacillota bacterium | reverse complement strand
CTCCCGGGCTGCAGCACGGGGGTCAACAACCGGGCGCTGCATATGCGCGAGGTATACGACTCGCCGTTCATTCTGCTGAAACGGGGGCACGGCATGCGCACGCTGGCGGAAAAGATTTTTTCCGACTCCCACTGCATTCCCCGCACGCTGCTCGAAACCGACAGCATTGAGGTCGCCCATCGGCTCGCAAAAGAGAATCTGGGCTTCACGTTCGTACCCTCTACCGCGATTTATTACGGGAATTATGTCAACACGAACGGCATGTATTTCCCGATTGCGGACAGCATTTCGGAGCGTGAGCTGTTCGTGTGCTTTCGAAAGGACACCTACCGCACTCATGCGCTTGACGCGCTGATCGAAATCATTGCCGACGCGGTGCGGGCAGAATAAGTTTTGTGAACCAACAATAATTACAATGACAAGTGCCCGGGCTGCAAGAAGGAAATCAGCAGCCCGGGCACAACGTCAAACTATGTTTTTTAATCCAGCCACATTGCCGGAATACCGCCAAAGGAGACAATCGCCATATAGCCCGCGATGGCAACAACCACCCACCCCATCGCTGTCATGATCTTGGAGTGTTTATACTCCCCAACGATGTCCTTTCTGTGCGCGGCGATCAGCATAGCGCCCAAAGCCAGCGGCAGAATCAGCGCATTCAGGGTTCCGGAAAGGATCATCACCTTGACTGGCTGACCGATAAATTCAAAAAGAACGGTGGAAAGTGCAATGAAAGCAACAATCGATCCCCTTTCGTGGTTATAGATGGTTTTGGACAGGGTTTTCAGGAAGGATACGGAAGTATACGCTGCCCCTACTAAGGAATTCAGCGCCTCCGAGAAAATCAGCACGGCAAAAAGAATGCCTCCGGCAGGCCCCATGACGAATGAGAAAACCGATGCCGCAGGGTTTGAGGGATCCAGTTTGAATCCGGATACAACGGCACTCAGTGCGGCAAGGAACAACATGATTCTTACAATAGTGGTAAGTACAATGGCGAGAGTTGCATAGCCGCCAACTTTTTTCAAGTTTTTCTGACCCACAATTCCGGCATCCACAAGCCGATGCCCGCCGGAAAAACAGATAAACCCTCCAACTGTTCCGCCGATAAGAGTAACAACGGGAAATAAGGGCAAATCATTCGGCATAAAAGTCGATTTTAACGCAAGGCCCACCGGCGGGTGGCTGGCAACCCCGAGATAAATCAGCGTAATCAGCATAAAAATCCCGGTTATCTCGCAAAATTTATCCACAACCACACCGATGCTTTTATATGTAAACACAATGATCCCGATTACTCCGATTACGAGAGAGCCAATTTTGTAATCAAGGCCGAACAGGATGTTCATGGCCAGAGCGGACGCGGCATTGTGCGCCAGACAGAAGGCCAGACCGCCAAACGATACGAAAAACGCAATGACATGGCCAAGACCCGGAAGAACCTTATTCGCCACATCCTGAGCCCGAAGCCTGCTGGCCGCAATAATCTGCCATATATTCAGCTGTGCGAAAATGGATATAAAGGTGACCACCAGAATGACAAACCCAAAAGAATTCCGGTACTGCTCTGTAAAAGTCGTCGTCTGCATCAGAAAGCCCGGCCCGATTGCCGAGGTAAACATCAGGAACGCTGCTCCCAAAAGAGCCGACTGCTGTCCTGTTCCCAAAATGTTCTTCAGCTTTGCCCATAAGTTATTTCCGCCCGCTTGAGCGGTTTCGTCGCTTCCTTCGATATTGGCAGACTGGCTGCGGACATCGTTTTCCTGTTCAACTACATTTTTACTCATTTCTTCACCCCTAGCTATTTTTCTGGCTTCGCATCCTAAATGATTTGTTCTTTTATCGTCTCGCCCCCTTTTTATTTTCAAACTCCGTTCAGTCTTTAAATCAGCAGCGACTCGGGAACAGAATGAACCATGGTTTTGATTTCCCTGTCGGAAAAGCCCTGTTCAATCAGCAATTCAATGAAATGCAGCATCCCCTCCCTCGGAGTTTCTTTTCCCTTTTGTCCCCTGTCTGTTGCGATAAACACGTGCTCACAGCCCACCTGGCGAATATTGCGCATCATTACTTCCACCGGGCAGGCGCCATCCGCAATATTGATCCAGTCCTTTTCCACCATCACCCCCAGCCCCGCCAACTGCGCCTGAATCTCACCGGGTACAACGGTACGTTCCCATTCCGGGTGCGTCAGAACCGTGCGCACCCCCATTCGTCGCGCTTCTCTACACGCGATTACCGATTCCTTTGGGCTGACATGGCCGGTAGCAAACACGGCATGATACCGTCTGACGACCTCCAGCACCTCGTAAACTGCCGGCAGAAGTTGATCGTTCTCATCCAGAACAGAAATGCCCGGCCTGTCGAAAAAATCACCCGGCATATTTCCGTATGCCAGACAATTAGCCGCGTCTCGGGTTGGCAGCCATACAAAGCTTGCTCCAAGCTTCAGCGCACTTTCTGCCGCATATGGATTAAGCCCACCCGCCGGCCAGTTCAGCACAACGCCGCCATAGGCTTTGGTTGCAAGGCCGCTCCGTTTGTTCAGCAGCATGGCCCGCGCAGCGGTGGATTCATAATGGTTTTTGATCAAAATTCCTGCCATTTTTGCTTCACTTGCCTGCTGTAATACCTCTACGTCATCCAGTATTCGTTCGATGTGGGAAGGGGTACTGTGAACATGAAGGTCATAGCCTCCTTCCAGTAACTCTGCCGCCTTTCGTTGATAGTACTCCATAAAACAGTCCCCCGATATCGCAATTTTCTATTCATTTCGTGAAGCTTCATTAACAAAATTGTAGCACGGTACGGCTTATTTGAAAAACAAGTATTTCTATACCAGAATCAAAACATTCACTTGTGCAAGAAGCTCTGAAATCAAACATTTACTTTTTCCATAGAGTTGGAAATTATTGAAATATCCTGCATTTTAAACTATAATGATCGTAATATTGAAGGGTCCTTTCGATAAAGCCAAATCACCATCAAAAAATTGCACAAGAAAATTTCGCTTCTTCACAAGTTATTTCTTGTGTCTGAAATGCCAGGTTGTGCCGACGGAGGGGAAGCCGCGATGAAACAAAGCTTTAAGATTTTTCTTTTGGCCGCCGAAGAACTGAGTATTAGCCGCGCGGCAAAACGAGCCTATGTAACGCAGCAGTGCGTCAGCGATCATATCAAACGCCTGGAAGAGGAATACGGTGTCCCCCTGTTCGAGCGAAAGCCGAACCTGCACCTGACGGAAGCGGGCAAAACCATGCTCAAAGCCCTGCGAAGCGTACATATTTTAGAGAACAATATGGAGAGAAATATTCATGAAATTGCCGACGGGCGCAGGGGCGCTTTTACCGTGGGGATGAGCACTTCACGTGCGCAGATCATATTGCCGCTGATGCTCAAACGCTATTACGAGCATTTTCCCAAGGTCGACGTTTCTTTCTATGTAAACGATACCGTGATTCTGGAGAAAAAGCTGCTGGACGGTACCATTGATTTGTTTCTGGGGGCCAACGCTTCTTTAAACCCGGTATTCCACACCATGCCCCTGGCCATTGACCATATGTACCTGATCATCAGCGAAAGTCTGTTTCAGCAGCATTTTGGCAGCAAGGAAATGAAGGAATTTGAACAGGGCGCAGATCTTTCGCGCTTTTCAGAAGTTCCCTTTTCGCTGTATTACGAAACAGGCGCAGTGAACCTGATGATTCAGCAGCATCTAAAGGACTACGGAATTCATTTGTCAAATACCCCATACCATATCAGCGACTGCGATACGCATATTCTCTTGTGTGCGTCGGGCTTGTGCGCCGCTTTGATCCCCGAAATGCTGTCGCTGCGGATTTACGAGCACAATGCCAAGTGCGACCCGGAGAAGTACATCCACATCTTTCCCGTAAAAAACTTTCAATACCCTCTGCGCATCGAGTTGATCTGGCACAAGGATATCCGTCAGCCCTTTTATATCAAAGCCTTCTGTGAAATGCTGCAGGAAGAGGCCAATAAGCTGGTTTCCAACCATAAATAATTCCTGTACACAACGGATTCCCATGAACTAAAAAACACCAGAAAAGCCCCGCATCACGCATGATGCGGGGCTTTTCATAAACATTTTAGTTTTTAAAAGATCAACCGGTACTTATTCCCGTTCTTCCTGCGGCACAGGAGCCCGGTTCGGCAAGACTGATTCCCACGGCATGCGCAGCACCATCAGCGTAATGATCAGGGCTGCCGCCAGGTTCGAGAATAGATTGCCCCAGAATACAGAAAGCACACCGAGGTACCTCTCCGTTGCCAGAATGAACAGGTAACGCAGAAGCCAGATGCGCAGGATGCTGATGACCAGCGGGATGCGCGTGCGCCCCAGGCCAATGAATGCGCCCTGCTGCACCATGCAGACGCCAAAGCCGATAACGGAATAAATGTAGATGTACAGAGAGGTGCGGGCCATGTCGAGCAC
>JAEXDU010000075.1 GCA_023401495.1 Bacillota bacterium | reverse complement strand
CTCTGTAGGTTCTGGCATAGACATACTGGTATTTTCCCTCCGGCTTTAATACGCGCCCCTCCCAACGGCCGTCTTTTCGTTTATAGATATTTTCTCCGCGTCTTGGCATTAAACTGATGCTCCTTTCTATATAAATGACCGCCTTTTTGACGGCGAATAACTAATACTATAGCAAAATAATGCATCAATCCCAATTCATTCCATTTTTCCTGAGCCGTTTTTTCCGGTTCGGTACAGATTTCTCCTGCTGTATATGCCTATTGACGACTCAAACAAAGTCGAATATAATGAAAACAATAGATGTTTTATTCGAAAGAAAGGCCGCGGTTTCTAATAAACCGCGGCCTTTCTTTTACTTTTTTCGAATAAAATTTTCTTAAATTGCTGTTTTCAAACAAAAAACCGGCTTTTTTCAGCCGGTTTTTTTATTTTGAAATGACAAGGTGGCAAATTCTCAGAAATATCGCTGACAACGGAAAATCTGTCAGGCAACCAGCTCATCCAGCGTGCCGAAAGTATATCCCATCTTTTTCCACTCGGTGATTAGCTGATCGAGAATCTCCGCGTTTGTTTTGGACGTGCTGTGCAGCAGAATCACCGCTCCGGGATGAATCCGTGTCGTCAGCTTCTTCATCGCCTCTTCATGGCTGGGCTGCTTATCGACCTGCCAATCCACATACGCAAGGCTCCAGAAAATCGTGCGGTAGCCAAGCTCGTTTGCCATCTGCAGGTTTTCTTTGCTGTATTTTCCCTGCGGCGGGCGGTAGAACTTCTTCATCGGCTGTCCGACAGCCGTCTGATACGCTTCCTCCAGCGACTTGATCTCTTTTTCAAACGAAGCCTTATCCTGAATCTTCGCCATGTCGGGATGATGGTAGGTATGGTTGCCCACAATGTGGCCTTCCTCCGTCATGCGCTTGACCAGATCGGCGCTGGTATCAATATAATGGCCCACCACAAAAAACGCAGCCTTAACGTTCTGCTTTTTGAGGGTATCCAGAATGGAGGCGGTATAGCCGTTTTCATACCCGCAGTCAAAGGTCAGGTATACCTTCTTCTGGCTGGTATCGCCTATGTAATACGCATTATAGGGTTTTAAATCCGCATCGCTCGCATCCACCACCGGGGTATTCCCCTGCGGGCCCTGAAAGCTAAGCCCCCAGCTGACCGCTGCGCCGGTTTCCACCGCTGTTCCCGCGGTAAAACGGTAAGCAAGAGGTCCGCCAATCAGCAGCAAGCAGCACGCCAGCACCGCGGCCACATGTCTTTTCTTTAAAATCAAATACATTCTCTCACTCCCTCTGACTCTCAGGGCAGCTGCCTTCCCGTCGGGCACACCGCTTAAAAGCGGAATCGCCGAGCCGTTATGCTGTTGATTGCTCCCACTCTGATCTTCGGCCGCAGCACCTAGGATTTCTCTTTCTAATTTATGAAGCCCCGACGTGTTTTATGAATGTTTTTCCTCAATCCTGTCCCTCTTTCCATTTATATATGTATCTACGCAAAAGAAGATACTCGAATTATCCCCCCCGCAGAGCCTCCCTTTGGAGAGCGAAAAAAGCGTGAACCGGCAGAATCCAGGAGGAAATGTTAAGGGCGATTTAAACCTGTGAGAAGATTTCCAAGGTTTGTTGAAATCTTATTTAGGGCTTTCTATACTGAACCTGTAATGAGGGCTTTTCGCCCAAAAAATGGAAAGAGTAAGTCAAGGAGGGTAACATGAAAAAAAGTTCAAAAACGATTTTATGTAGCGTTCTGGCAGCCGGACTGGCAATTTCATCAGCGACCGGCGCATTTGCGGCCACAGAACACTTCAACGATGCCACAAAAGATTCTGCATGGTCCGGCTGGGAGCAGCAGTGGGCATCATCCGTCAGCACAGATTATCAGCAGGTTTCTCTGACACCCGGTAAAAATGAAACGGAACTGAATTTGGGCTGGTACTCCAAAACCGGTACTACGGCAACACCGGTTGTTCGCCTGGCAACCAAAGAGGACATGAGCGACGCAAAAACCTTTACCGGCACCACTTCTCCCGCGATCGACGGGTATATTTCCAACAAGGTGACCGTCAGCGGCCTGAAGGAAAACTCCACCTATTACTACACCTACCAGGTGAGCGGCGTGGAAAGCAAGCCCGTCAAATACGCTACCAAAAGCTTTTCCAGCTTCAAAATGCTGTTCTTCGGCGACCCGCAGATCGGTGCCTCGAAGGGACAGACCGTTTCCACCGGCAATGAGCTGGAAAACAAATCCGCTCTGAACACCGCCGCGAGAAACGACGCCTTCAACTGGAACAAATCGCTGAACATTGCCCTGAAAAGCAATCCCGACGTCAGCTTTGCTTTATCCGCGGGCGACCAGATCAATAAAAACGTGAACGGCACCGACCCGGGGAACGAGATGGAATACGCCGGGTACCTGTACCCCGCAGCTTTGAAATCCCTGCCTGTGGCCACGACCATCGGCAACCACGACGCCACGAACAAAAGCTACAGCTTCCACTTCAACAACCCGAACGCCTTTACCCAAGAAACCAGCCCCTCCGTGGCCGGAAACGGATATTACTATACTTACGGCAACGCACTGTTCGTTGTGCTGAACACCAACAACTATAACTGTGCCGACCACGAGGCTCTGCTGAAAAAAGCAACCGAGGAAAACCCCAACACCCGCTGGAGAATCGTTATGTTCCACCAGGATATTTACGGCAGCGGACTGGATCACTCGGAATCGGACGGCATGGTGCTGCGCACCCAGCTGACCCCCATCCTGGACAAATATGACGTTGACGTTGTTCTTCAGGGTCACGACCACAGCTATTCCCGCAGCTATCTGCTGCAGGGCGACGGAAAAACTCACCCGACCTATGACGCAAATAAGCTGGCAGACGGCACCTTTGATTGGGACAACGTGATCGACAAATCTACCAAGCAGGTGCTCCCATACTATCCCGATGAGAAGGATGCAAAGGCCGTAGCGGCGAACGCACTCTTCCTGAAAGGAAACGAAGCCTATACCATTACCGGAAACAAAGAGACCAAGGTAGTTAACCCGCAGGGTACCCTGTACATGACTGCCAACTCCGCCACCGGCAGTAAATTCTACGAGCTGACCCACCAGCAGCAGAACTTCATCGCATACCGCAACCAGAACTGGCAGCCCAGCTATTCGGTCCTCTCTCTGGACGACAAAACCTTCAGCATCTCGACTTACAGCATCAGTCAGGATCAGGTAAGCCAGATCGACAGCACCTTTACCATTGAGAAAACGGTAAACCGCACACCGGCAGTCACTACAGCGGCCACCGGCAGCACCGCGAAAGACACGGCTTCCACTTCGAAAACCACCACTCCCAAAACCGGGGACGCAAACGACCTGACCGGCACCGGCGCTTTGGCGGCGCTCGCCGTTCTTGGTCTGGCCGCGGCAGGTGTGGCGACACTGAAAGAGAAAAAGGGCAAGCTCGCGAAATAAATAACACAACCGTATTGGCAGCCCGGGGCGCAGAGCGAAAGCTTTCCGCCCCCTTTGTCCTGCCAACGCTCACTGAGGGAATCCTAGAGAAAACAGAGGAATCAAAACATGCTGAAGAAGATTGCAGAAAAATATTTCGGAGATCGAAAAGCAAACATACGCAGAGCTGTCATTGCCGTGCTGGCCGTGGTGTTCGTACTCTTTCTGTATCAGCTCAATCAGGTGCAAAAGCCCGAACTGGTCACAACCGTGGGACGCACCTTTGAGCACGCCAGAGTCGTTGAGGTTGTAAAGGATAATTTACAGGAAGACGGTCATCGCTACGGGGAGCAGCAGATTCGCCTCCTGATGCTGAGCGGCTCAAAGCAGGGGCAAACGGTAGACGCGACCAGCGCCGCAGGCTACCTGTTCGGCGCGGGCTGTACCCCCGGCATGGAGGTCATCGCAATTCAGAGCGTATCCGGAGATATTTCGGTCACCTCTGTATACAGCGCAGACCGTGAAAAGGTCATCTATGTATTTGTTCTGCTGTTTTTCCTGCTGCTGAGCATCATTGCGGGCAAACAGGGAATCAAGTCTTCCATCGGGCTGATTTTCACGCTGGCCTGTATTTTCTGGCTCTACCTGCCTCTGGTGTTCCGGGGTTTCTCTCCGTTCTGGGCGGCGGTGTTGGTGGCGGCGGTCACCACCGTGGTGACGGTATACCTGATCGGCGGACCGACCAAAAAATCGGCCTGCGCTATGATCGGCACGGTATCCGGCGTCATTATCGCGGGCGCGGCGGCTATAATTTTCGGCTATTTCTCAGGGGTTTCCGGCTATAATGTATCCGACATTGAAAATCTGCTGTTCCTGGCGGACAGCACCAAAATTCAGGTAGGCGGGCTTTTGTTCTCCGGACTGCTGATTTCCTCTTTGGGCGCCGCGATCGATATCTCGATCTCGATCGCCTCCACCATCAACGAAATCCATGAGAGCAACCCCACGCTCGGCAGGACAGCGCTCTTTTCCTCCGGCATGCGGGTGGGGCGCGATATCATGGGGAGCAACGCCGCCACTCTGATTCTCGCGTTCGCGGGCGGCTCTTTGAGCATGCTGGTATCGAATTATGTGTATGACCTGCCGTACATTCAGATCGTAAACTCCTACGGAATCGGCATCGAGATCATGCAGGCCTTTTCCGCCAGCTTTGGCATTATTCTGGCTGTTCCGATCGTTGCGGCCGTTTCCGCCATCTGGATGGGCCCCTCCCATGCCCTTCCCGCAGCCGTTATGGAAACCCCGGAGCTTTCGCCCGGAGAAGCTGCCATACTGCCCGCCCCGGCAGAAAATTTGCCGGAGGATGCCGCGCCGGCCGGCGCATTTTCTTCTGTGATGATTTCTCACATAAAGCGGCTGACTCCCGCACTCGCGGAGACCAAACAGGCACTGCTCCTGCACTGGAAGGGCATTACCATTGCGGTATGCCTGTTCATACTGGCTTTCTGCGGCCTGCAGTTTTATTCCGCCTATATGGAATACCAGAATGCAGGCAAGGAATACCGGCAGGCCGAACAGAGTATGGAGTCTTCCCCGGCTTCCTCGATCAAGGGAACTGCCGCCACTCTGGAATCGGGCACGCCGGAGGAAAAGCCGTTTGTCTTTGATTACGAAAAGCTCGCCGCTCAAAACAGCGACGCGGCGGGCTGGCTTCGTCTGCCGGATACCGGCCTGAGCTACCCGGTAGTACAGGGCAACGACAACTCCTATTACCTGACGCATACCTTTTATAAAAACCAAAACACCGCGGGGGCGATTTTTCTGGATTCCCGCGTTTCGGACGGTCTTTCCGCGCAGCACTCCATCCTATACGGTCACAACATGCGCGACGGCACCATGTTTGCCGAACTGCTCCGCTTCCGCGAGAAATCCTACTGGGAACAGCATCGGACGCTGGAGCTGTACAGCGAAAGCGGCAAAGCCATCTGCGAAGTCTTTTCTGTACACGAAGCCGCGCCGGACAGCGAGACCTATACGCTTTCCTTTCCGAATCAGTCAAAATACGAACAGTATCTAAAGGCTATGACCAAACTGGCACTGTACGACACTGGGGTTACCGTCAGCCCAAGCAGCCAGATCGTAACCTTCTCCACCTGTGTCAACGACCAGCGCGACATGCGCTTTGTTGTACAGGCCAAAAAAATTCAGGCCGTATAAAACACTTTTATCCCCCTATTCTATAAAAGAACAAGACGCACACGCTCATGTGTGCGTCTTGTTCTTTTACGCTTTGACAACCATCGAAATGAGAAAAATAATTTTTTTGAAAAAGTCTGAAACTTTTTCCATAGGCCGCAGCGTCTATTTAGTGTAAGATAAATGATGGCGCCATCAGATACGGGAAGGAGCATTTCGTACGAATGGGTGACAGCAATACACAAGAGAGCATTGAAAATTACATTATTCTGAATCAAAATCAGATTTATCGGCTGGCTTTCAGCTATGTGCATAACAAGGACGACGCGCTCGACATTGTACAGGAATCGATTTACAAAGCCATGGCCGGAAAACGATCGCTACATAACTCCGATTCCGTCCGTCCCTGGTTTTACAAGATCGTCGTCAATACGGCGCTGGATTTTCTGCGCCGTAAAAAGCGCGAGGCCGAGCCGGACGAGGATATCCTGCTGCACGGGGAAAGCGCGGCTGACGATCAGTATGAAGATATCGACCTGAAACGGGCGCTGGACAGTCTGCCGGATTTGTACCGCAGCATTGTCGTTCTGCGCTATTTTGAAGATTTGACGCTCGAAGAAATCGCGGGAATTCTGAACGAGAATCTCAGTACCGTGAAAACGCGTCTTTACAAATCGCTGAAACTACTGCGCGTGGAAATGAGCGAAGCAGAGTAAGGAGGTACTCACATGAATAAGCAGGATCTGGAACAGCTGAAGCAGCAGTACCAGGACACACCGATCCCGAAGGAACTGGATTTTGTCGTTCGGAAAGCATTGCAGGAAAATGGAGGAACCACTATGGAAAACAAACGCAGCCATAAAGGCATTAAAATAGCAGCCGCTTCTGTCGCCGCAGCTTTCGTCGTAATCACGGCCGGAGCAAACATCAGCCCCGTATTTGCGGCCACGATGGGAAATGTACCGGTCGTCGGCAGCCTTGTAAAGGTACTTACCTTCCGTGAGTATACAATGGACGACGGCACCTATCACGCGAATATCAAGACCCCTGCCGTAGAGGGACTGGAAAGCAACAAGCCGCTGGAAAACAGCCTGAACCAGAAGTATATGGAAGAAAACAAAAAGCTGTATGAGCAGTTTGAAGCCGAGGTTGCCGAACTGAAGAAAAACGGCGGCGGACACCTAGGAATAGACAGCGGCTATGAGGTGAAATGCGACGACGATGCCATTCTTTCGATCGGCCGCTATGTTGTCAACACGGTCGGCTCTTCTTCGACCACGATGAAATACGACACCATCGATAAAAAGAACCAGGTATTGATCACCCTGCCCAGCCTGTTCAAGGATGAACAGTATGTCGAGGTCATCAGTAAGAACATTCGTCAGCAGATGATCGACCAGAACAAAGCCGACCCGGATAAGATTTACTGGGTGGAGGGCGTAGACAGCGGTGAGGGCACCGAACTGTTCGAGAACATTTCGGCGGAACAGAACTTTTATATCAACACCGATCACAAGCTTGTAGTCTCGTTTGACAAGTACGAGGTGGCGCCCGGGTATATGGGTGTTGTGGATTTTGTAATCCCGACTGACTTGATCCGCGATCTGCTGGTGGGCAATGATTATATCCGCTGATAGCGGGAAATAAAACAGAATGGCCGCACGGGACGCCTGCCCGCGCGGCCATTCTGTTTTTTCTGTATTCCCTGCCATAAAAAACGGGAGCCGGCCGCCGAAAACGGCAGCCTGATTCCTGTGTTAATCCAGTAATTCCTGATAGGATACGCCCAATACCCTGGCGATCATCTTCAATTCAATGTCTGTAACGAAGCGGTCTCCACTTTCTATCCGCTGGACTGCATTTTTATCTACATCCAGCCCGGCAATCTGCAGCATATCGGAAAACTGCTTTTGAGAAGTTTTTTCCGGCAGCTGTTCACGGAATTTTTTGATACGTTTTCCGCAGATGTTATTTCTTCCATCAGGAGCTTTGTTTTTATACATAGCATCTCACCCACTCATGACATTTACTGATCGTCATGGAGCAAATTATATACTAAAACAGCCTTCCATACAACACGCAAGAAAAGGAGCGCATCCAAAGATCAAACCGAGGGATACGCTCCCTTTTTCATTCCTATTTTTTCTGTGCTTTCCCGCGATGAACATGCAGGCGCAGCCTGCAACCGAATCGCGGAACAGCACTCAAAAAAACCTCAATGGGCTTTCTGCTTCATCCGGCGAAAGTTTTTCGTTCGCGACCGAATGAGCTGTTTTTTCTGCAGGTTTCCTGTGGTGTACGTACAGGCGCAGCTTGCCTGCTGGCGCAGGGCTTGCCCCTCGTGCCGGGGCGGGCACTTACTTTCGCTACGAGGCGAAAGTAAGCAAAGGCTCGCCAAAGGACACCTTTGGAATCCGTTTGGGGAACGGCCCCCGATTGTGTGAACGAAAGCTGTCTGTAAGGCGCTCCAATGAAAATGCCCACTCTCCGAGTTTCATCGGAAAATAAGTCTTATGGTCCCGTCTGTCGGCGGGCATTTTCAGAGCGCTCTCGTCAGCGCGCAGATGTTTTTGCGGTAGTCTGGCGAAAGGTTCTCCGCGTGAAAACAGGAGGCATGAGGGACATATCCTGCGCCAGCAGAAATTTCCAGTCAGGGAATCTTGCTAAAATTCTTCATTATCCTGTAAGGAGAATCTTTCTCTACGATCTATGTGCAGGCTCAGCCTGTTTATTCCAAGGTTTCGCCGATGCCCTCAATCATATCAAAGAATTCCTTGGATTCGCTCACAACCAAAATCGGCTCCTTAAAATTCAGCGCATAAATGCCGATGTAGCTTTTTGCGTCGACGATGATGCTGCCGTCCAGAGAATGCAGGCCCACGTCGCAAGAGCACTTTGTTGCAAAATACTGGAGCCGCTGAAGTTCTTCAATGGTATGGAATTTTTTCTTCTCAATCATATATTTCACCCCATCTTACGGTATGGAAAACACCGAAAGCCCCTATCCAAAACAGGATAAGGGCATACGGCTTCGTCGTGTTTTTCTCCTAGCCGCCGAATCCGACGACTAGGAGAAAATACTGTTTTTACTGATGGATCGCGTCCTGATAGAACTCGAAAGCCTGTTTGTCTGTAAAGCCATGGTGTACGATCTTGCCGACCGCTTCTGCCATAGCAGTGGGATTCTCGCTCTGGAAGATGTTGCGTCCCATATCCAGGCCGCGCGCGCCCTCGCTGATCGAACGATACGCCAGCGTCAGAGCCTCGTCCTCCGGCAGCTTCTTACCGCCCGCGACTACGATCGGAACCGGGCAGGCCGAAACGATCTCTTCAAAGTTCTCGCAGTAATACGTTTTGATGATGTTTGCTCCCAGCTCTGCCAAAAGGCGGGTCGCCAGCTTAAAGAACCGGTCGGTCCGCTCCATCTGCTTGCCCACCGCGACAACGCCCATGGTGGGGATGCCGTAGCGCAGGCCCGCATTGATGGTACGGGACAAATTGTCCAGGCTGGAGAGCTGTCCGTCCGCGCCGACGAAAGTCTGCACAGCCATGCAGTCCGCGTTCATGCGGATGCAGTCCTCGATGTCCACGGCAATCACTTCGTGAGAAAGATCGTCGTTGAGCATGGAGGAACCGGAAGTCGTGCGCAGCGCAATCGCCTTGCGGCACTCCGGGGGAACGCACGTGCGCAGCGCACCGCGTGTGCCCATCAGCACATCCACATAGGGCAAAAGCTCGGGAATCAGCAGGTCCAGTCGTTCCAGGCCGGCGGTGGAGCCCATGAAATAGCCATGGTCAAAGGCGAACATCACCGTGTTTCCGCTTTTGGAGTCGAAAATATTGCCCAGATGCTTTTTCATACCCCAATCCAAACTGTTTGAGCCTTTCACATGAAAACCGCCCTGATTGGCGAAAGGCACTTCCACATGATAATCCTTTGCAACTTTGTTGCCGTCTTTGTCAGCCATAATCATTGATCTCCTTTATCCATTAAAAGTCTGAAAGAACACGAATCTTCGATCAAAAAGCGAAGTCTCTGTTGTTCCTCCCCGCAGGCGGGGAGGAACAACAGTCCTGACTTCACTGTTGACGGAAAACTCGCAGTTACATTACCGTCTTCCATTCATTCGCCGGGCCGGGAACCGAAACCCGGTTGTTTAGAAGTTGTAATTGTCCACGTTGGCGGTGGTAAATACCACGCGCTCTGGCAGCAGAACTACGCCGTTGTCGGCATCGCCGGTTTTTGCACCGGATACCAGGCTGTCGTTGGGCTGCACTTCTACTTTGCCGATGTTCGGGATATCGATGGTGTCGCCCACCTTAACGGTGTTGCCGGCGGCCAGGTAAGCAGCCAGGTAGCAGCCCATCGCGCCCTGGATTCCGCAATCCCACAGGCCCCACTGCTCAATGACATTTGCTTTTGCATAGTCACGGATGGAGTTCGGGGAAGCAAAACCGGTGATCGTCACTTTATCCTTGGTCAGACCCTTGTTCTGAGCAGCCTTCAGCTGGCCGGGCAGAGCGGTGGAGTCGTTGCAGATGATCAGGTCGATATCCTTGTGCGCTTCGAGGATGGAGGAACCGATGGAAACGGCCTTTTCCGCATCCTGCTCGGAATAGTAGTTGCTGGGAGCTACGTTTTCCCAGTTGGGATAGTTCTCTTTAATGTAAGCTTCGCCTGCTACCTGCCAGGAGTTCTGGTCGGCCACAGTCGCCTGAGAATAGTGCCAGCAATACTTGATCGCGTCTTTCTTGACATCCTTGCCTCTCTTGGTCAGAGAATCGGCGCCCATGTCAACCAGCATTTTGCCGAGGATATCAGGTGTACCCTGAGAAACCATCAGCGTACGGGCGTCGGAAGAAACGTCGGAGTCCCATGTCGCTACGGTGATGCCGGCATCCTTCGCCTTTTTCAGTACGGAATCGAGACCGGTGGCATCGACAGAAGAAATGCAGATGGCATCCGCTCCGCTGGCAATGGCGTTGTTCACGACCTGTACCTGATCAGCAACAGCGGCACTCGGGCTGCCCTGATAGCTGACGGTAAAGCCCCAATCCTTGGAGTATTTCTGTGCGCCGGCGTTTGCGGACTCGAAGAACGCGTTGCCGGTCAGCTTCGGGATAAACACCACTGTTTTTCCTTCCACACTTTTGGTTCCGGAATCTGCGGTGGACGATGCCTGAGAAGCGGGCGCCCCGCTGGACGCAGCAGGTTTCTCGCTGCTGCCGCAGCCCGCGAGCGGTAACGACGCCATTGCCGCCGCAAGGACAAATGCAAGTACCTTTTTCATAAAAAAGAGCCTCCTAATTTTTTATTTGCATGGCTTATAATTGCCAAAACGCACCGGAATAAAAAGGAACACTCAACTCTTCAGCCCCGATAGGCGGGGAAATCTGCCGGCCATCAGCTTGATGACCTTGGGATTGGCGGAAAGCGCACGGCCGGTGATCACGATCAGCAGCAGGAGCCCCACAGGAATATCGAGATACTGCGTATTGATCTTGAAGCACAGCGGCAGGCCGAAGCGCAGGATGCCGATGACCAGCGCGGCCAGCGCGGTGCCGATCACGCTGCCCCTGCCGCCGGTGCTGAGAGTACCGCCCAGCACGACTGCGGTAATGATCGGCAGGGTGAACGTCATGCCGATGTCGCTTTTGGCCGTACCCAGATACGACGTAAGTACAATGCCGGCGATCGCGGCGCTGATCGCAGAAAGCACATAGGTGCTCAGGATGATCAGGCGGCTGTTGAGGCCGGAGTATTCCGCGGCTCTGGGGTTGATGCCGATGAGGAATACCTTACGGCCATATTTTGACCGGTGAAGCAGCAAATACGCAATCACCGTAAGACCCGCAAAAATCAATACCTGACTCGGAATCACGCCGAACAGCTTAAACGAAGCGATCTGGGTAAAGCCGTCGGGGAAACCGCTGATGCCTTTATAGCTCTGCGTAGCGGAAAGCTTCGAGATCAAAAGGGCAATGCCGCTGTAAAGGAAGCTGCCGCCGAGCGTAACCACCATGGGCTGCACGCCGCAGTACGCCACAAAGAATCCGGAAAGCGCACCGCACAGAGCGGCGGCAATGATGGCGATGATACAGGCTGCCCAGATATTCACACCAAAATCCTGCCAGGTAACGCCTACCACTATAGACGTAAGGCCCACAATGGAAGCCACCTGAATATCGATGCCGCCCGTGATCATGACAAACGTGACGAACAGAGAAATAATGCAGATGGAAATAATATCGTTGATGCTGCCCAAAAGGACGTTCGGCATCAAAAATTTGGGATTTTTCGCGCCGAAGATGATAAACTCCAGAATCAGAATCAACAGCAGGACAAATTCCCAGCTTTTCGCTTTCTGGCCAAGACGTCCAAACAAGCTTTGTTTCATGATGCAGCCCTCCTATCCCCGGGTTCCTCTTCCAGCGGGCCGGACCGTGAGGCCAGACGCGCATGCCGGGTTTTGACAGCGGCACGGTTCTGCGCCACCGCGTCGACGACCACGATCACGATCAAAAGAATACCGGTGATGGTATTGTCATAATCGGAGGAGAAGCCGAGGAACACCAGAATACGGCTGATGGAAGACATGATCACCGCGCCGATGGACGCGCCGATCAGACTGCCGAGGCCGCCGGAAAGGCTGACGCCGCCCAGCACGCAGGCCGCGATGGCTTTCATCTCGTAGCCGCTGCCCGCCGTGGGGGTTATAAAACCGATGCGCGAGGAGTACAGCACACCGGCCACCGAAGCAAACAGGCCGCACAGCACATAGGCCATGATCTTGGTCTGCATGGTCGGAATACCGACCATTGTTGCGCCCGCCGGGTTATCGCCGACTGTGATGAAATATTTGCCGCGCCGTGTTTTGGTCAAGATCAGATGTGCGGAGATCACCAGCACCAGCGCCGCCGCGTAAAAGGTGGTCAGCTCGCCGATGAGCTTTATGTTCGCCATCCTGGTAAATCCGGCAGGCAGGTTTTCTACCCACGCACCGCCGGTATATACATAAACCAGACCGCGCACCAAACCGTTGGTGCCGAGAGTAAAGATCAAAGAGGGAATGCCCAGCTTCGCAATTCCAAAGCCGTTGAAGAGGCCGACCAGGCAACCCACCAGCACCGCCGCCAGAACAGCGACGATCCCGCTGCCGCCGTCGCGCAGGATCGTGGAAGCGACCGCCGCGGAAAGCCCGAGCGTGGCGCCGATGGAAACGTCGATCTCGCCGGTCAGGATGACGAAGGCGATTCCCACAGCCAGCATGGTGAACACCACGCTGTCGTTAAAGCAGTTGAACAGGCTCGTGGGTGTCAGAAAGTCGCTGTTGACGAGACCCACCAGACCAAACAGAAAAATCAGAAAGAAAAGGCTGCTGATTTCTCTTACCTTGCCCACTTTTTTCAACAGCGTCATGAAACCACCTGCTCTCCCGAAATCACGTCAAACGCGGCGGCCATCAGATTATCCTGATTGATTTCTTCTTTTTGGAACTCGCCGTTGATTCGTCCCTGGTACACCGTCACCGCGCGGTCAGACAGCTCGACGATCTCCTCCATATCAGAAGAAATCAGCATCACCGCCACCCCCTGCTCCTTGAGCTGGTGGATGATGGAATAGACCTCGCCGCGCGCCACGGCGTCGATGCCGCGGGTCGGCTCATCCAGAATCACCAGCTTCGGCCCCGTGGAAAGCGCTCTTGCGATAACCACCTTCTGCTGGTTGCCGCCGGAAAGACTGCCGGTCAGCTGATCCTGCCCCGTTACCTTAATGCGGAAATGCTCCACATATTCCTGCGTCAGATCATGCTCCGCCTTGCGGTTGAGGAAAACCTTGCCCATCATCATGCGGTTCAGAATCGCAGAGGTGGTATTGGCCGCGACGTCGCTGATTTTGAACAGCCCGTTCAGGTGCCGGTCTTCGGGAACATAATTCACGCCGGCCTCCAGAACTTTCTTCGTGGAAAGCCCCGTGATGTCCCTGCCATCCAGAATTGCTTTGCCGCCCAAAACCTTGTCCTTACCAAAAATCGTTGTGGCCAGTTCGGTGCGTCCCGCGCCGACTACGCCCGCAACACCGAGAATCTCGCCGGGATAAATCTTCAGGTTGATCCCGCGGAACCCATAGCCCGAATAATTTTGCAGCTCAAGGATCGGCTTTGCATCCTTGTAATCCACCATAGCAGTGCTGGTGCTGCCTTTGATCTCCTGGTCCTGCATGTTGGGGGGCAGAAGCCCCTTAACGAGCATCTCACGGGTAAAGTCGCCGATCGGCCCGTGCAGCGTGATCACGCCGTCGCACATGATCGCGACGTGGGTGGCGATATCGAACACCTCCGTCAGGCGGTGCGTGATGTAGATCATGCCGATTCCCTTTTTCTGCAGGTCGCGGATACAGCGGAATAAACTCTCTACCTCATCGAAGGTCAAAGCGCTGGTCGGCTCGTCAAAGATCAGCAGCTCTGCATTGCGCAGCAGGCCGCGAAGAATTTCTACCAGCTGCTGCTCGGCGATCGAAAGGCTGCTCGCCTTTCTGGTCAGATCCAGATGCCAGCCGATGTCGTCCATCAGCTGCGTCAGCCGCCTGCGCAGCTCCGCGCCGGATGCGTCGAACCCGACGCCGACGAGAATATTCTCTTCTACCGTCATGTTGGGGAAAAGCATCGGTTCCTGGGGCACCATATAAATGCCGTGCGTCAGAGCGACAGATGGCTTTGTCAACGACACTTTTTCGCCCTGGATTTCAATTTCGCCCCGGTCCGGCTGATAAATGCCCATAATGATTTTCATTAAGGTGCTTTTTCCCGCTCCGTTTCCGCCGATCAGGGCCAGAATCTCACCGGGGTGAATATCGAGGTCGATTCCCTTGAGCACCTGGTTCAGGCTGAACATTTTGCAGATTCCCCGAACACTCAGCAAAGATTGGCCGGAACGTTCCGTTTGGGATTGCGCCATTTTTCCCCCTCCATACACCATAGACTCATAAGCTTTCTTCACAAACAACCGTTTTGCCCGAAATCAATACAATTGTTTTTAAAGTGAATTTTTATTTGCGTGTTTATCATACGATATTTTTTCCCTATTGTCAACGGGATTTTTCTTTCACAAACGAAATTTATTAGATAAAATTCATTCTATTTTTGCAGATTCGTTTTAATTTTAAGCAATAAGAACAACAAATCGCACAGAATCGATTCCATATATTTCCGTTTAAAAAAGTTTTAGTTCGAATAAAAAATATCAATTGACAGCAAAACATTTTGCTGATATACTTGAAATCGAAAACAAATTATTTGTATTATAACATTTGTTTCGATTGCGTACAGATGTGATACCACTTCTCACAGGGCGGGCCAATCCCGGAATTCCTCCCGGGGGGAGAGGCTCTTGACGCTCCCCCCGCCGGGAATGGTATGATATGTAATAAAGGAAAAGGAAACCAACTCTGGAGGTGCCTCATTTGAATTATGAAGATGTTCTCGTGGTCAAAACGGCCTGGTACTATTATGTAGAAAACATGACCCAGCAGAAAATTTCGGAACGGCTGGGAATCTCGCGCATGCGCGTGATTAAATTGTTGGAAAAGGCCCGGCAGGACGGCGTGATCCAGTTTAAAATACACCAGGACGGCGTTCAGCGCATGGAGCTGGAGCGCCAGCTTTCGGAAACATGGAATCTGAAAGATACTTTTATTGTGCCCACTCCGCCGGATGCTACCGATGTGAATAAGACCATTGCGCAGGCGGCCTCGATGTACGTAAGCGACAGGATCACCGAGCATTCGTTCATCAACATGGGCTACGGCGATACGCTCAGCCGCGTGCTGAACCACCTGGCCACACTGAGCGAGTTCCCCGTTTCGGTCGTTTCGCTTACCGGCGGCGTCAATTATTACCTGCCGAATACACAGTCTCACATTTTTAATGCGAAACTTTATCTTTTGCCGGCCCCCCTGCTCGTCTCTTCCCCCGAAATGGTGAAAGCGATGATGCAGGAGCCCTCGGTGACCGAAATCATGCGTATGGTGCGCCTTGCCTCCATGACGCTGATCGGCATCGGCGGCATGGCCGACAATGCGACCATTCTAACAAACGGAATCGTCAGCAAAAATGATTTCTTTTATCTTTCCATGCGCGGCGCAGTCGGCGACGTGCTCAGCCATTTCATCGATAAAAACGGCAACCCGGTTCATACAGGAATCGAAGACCGCCTGATCAGTACACCGCTGGACACTCTGCGCCAGCTGGACAACGTGGTGGGCGTAGCCGCCGGGCACGACAAGGTGGAGGCCATCCGTGCGGCGCTGCGCGGAAAATATCTGGACATTCTCATCACCGACGAAGAAACCGCACAGGCGTTAATCGACGGCGAGACAGAAGAATAAAGGCTCTCAAAAGGTTTTTTGTATTGAAAAAACGTTCAGACGGGAGGAAATCGAACATGGCGCGCAACTATCTGATGGCGGTAGACGCCGGTACCGGCAGCGTAAGAGCTGTGCTGTTTGATCTGGAAGGAAACCAGGTTGACGTCGTGCAGCAGGAATGGGATCATAAGGAAGACCCCAGATACCCCGGCAGCATGGATTTTGACTGGGTTCACAACTGGGAGCTGGCCTCTGGCTGCATTCGCGGCGTTTTGGAAAAGACCGGGATCGACCCAAAGGAACTGGCGGCAATTTCCACCACCTGTATGCGGGAAGGCATTGTCCTTTACAATGCCGCAGGACAGGAAATCTGGGCCTGCGCCAATGTGGACGCCCGCAGCGAAGATGAAGTGGTGGAGCTGATCCGACAAAACCCGGAGATGGAAAAAGAAATCTATCTCGAATCCGGGCAGACCTACGCGCTCAGCGCCCTGCCCCGTTTACTGTGGCTGAAAAACAAGGTGCCGGAGCTGTACGAAAAAACCGCGGCGGTCGGCATGTTTAACGACTGGCTGATCTACAAGCTGACGGGCGTTCTGGCTGTGGAGCCGAGCAACGGTTCGACGACCGGTATTTTCGATTTACAAAAACGCGACTGGGACCCCTCCATTGCGGAAAAGTGCGGACTGCGTACCGACATCTTCCCCCCGGTAACGGAATGCGGCAAGGTAGTTGGCTCCGTGAGCGAGGAGGCCGCAAAGCAGACCGGCCTCACGGCAGGAATCCCCGTTGTATCGGGCGGCGGCGACGCGCAGCTCGGCTGCGTCGGTGTCGGCGTGGTCAGCCCGGGGCAGGCCGCGGTATTCGGCGGCAGCTTCTGGCAGTACGAATTCAATACCGCAAACGGCAAAACAGACCCCGGCTGCCGCGTGAGGGTCAACTGCCACGCGATTCCCGGTGTCTGGCAGTACGAGGCGCTGGCCTTCAAACCCGGCCTTGTCATGCGCTGGTTCCGCGACGGCTTCTGCGAACTGGAAAAGCAGCAGGGCGAAGAAAGCGGAAAAGACCCCTATTACCTGATGGACAAAAAGGCCGCCGAGGTGCCCGCCGGATGCTACGGAATGATGTGCGCGTTTTCGGACGTGATGAATTTCATCCGCTGGCAGCACGCGGCCCCTACCTTTACCAACTTTGAGCTGGACCCGCAGAAGTTCAACCGTTATACATTCTACCGCTCCATTTTGGAGAATACGGCGATGGTGACAAAAGGCCATCTTGATCTGGTACGGGAAGCCACCCAGAACATGCCGACGGAAATCATCTTTGCCGGCGGCGCGTCGAAAAGTCCGCTCTGGTGCCAAATCCTTTCCGATGTACTGGGGCTGCCGGTAAAGGTGCCCGTGGTAAAGGAAGCCACCGCTCTGGGTGCGGCTGTTCTGGCCGGCGTGGGCGTCGGCATTTACAGCGATGCTGCTGAGGCCGCACAGAAGCTGGTCAAATGGGACCGCGAATATCAGCCGAACGCGGAAAACCACGAGCTTTACCTGCGGATGTATGAACCCTGGCGCAAGGTATACGCCGCGCAGCTGGAGCTGTGCCGCGAAAAGCTGACCAAACCAATGTGGAGCGCTCCCGGCGCATGATCACCGACTCAAGAAAGGATGAATGAGATTATGTATATCATTGATGAAAACGATAAGGAATACCGCTTTGGCGACCACGGCCCCAAGTACCTGATGAAAGGCCCCCGCATGAACTTTGCGCTGGTGCAGTTCATGCCCGGACAGGATTTTAAGGCCCATCTGCACAACATTATGGAAGAGAACTTCTATATCATCGAGGGGGAAATCGACATTGTGGTGGACGGCGTGGTGCATCACCTGACCCCCGGCCAGTTTATCCATATCGAGCCCCATGAAACGCACTACTGTATCAACAATTACGACAAACCGGTGAAAATGGTTTCTACCCTCGCCCCATATCAGGAAGTCGACAAGGTAGAGATCGAAAACTACACCTACGACGGGAAATAACGGGACTTCTCCCAAACTTTCCATGAGCATAAAAATACGAAAGGGAAACGGAGCGATCACCGTTTCCCTTTCGTATTTTCTGTGTGATAAGCCTGTGCTCACCGCATTTCATGATCGGTCACTTGAAGTGTTTCGTTCCATAAAAACAACGATTCCGTTCCCCGACAAAGGCAGGGAACGGAATCGGCAGCTTCTCAGAGCGAAATTACCGATAGTGCAAGGCCCCGCTCCGTCCATCGACCTTTTCTACCTGATCAAACAGACAGACATGGCTGCCTGTGATGCTGCGGTTGATGTGCAGCGAACCAAAAAACCATTTCTGGAATTTGACCGAACGGAGCAGACCCTCAAAGTACATCTCCAGTGAGCTGATCTGATGTTCTTCGTCGATCAGCGTTCTCATGCGCGGCGACGGCTCATGGGTGACGATGTAGTCCACCTGCATCTGACGGTTGCGCAGGTTCGCGACCCCCTCTTCCATCTCCTCACGGCTCGGCATTTCCTGCGGCCACCAGCGGCCAACATCCTTGTACATCTGCCGCTCCTTGCTTTCGCCGCCGCCAAAGGTAAAGAACGTTTTGCCCTCCAGCGTAAATACCTGCCCGCGCATCAGGTGGTACAGATTGCCGCTGATCTGCTGCACCTTTCCCCCGTTCCACTCGGTGACCGGGTATTTTTCAAGAAGCTCGTAATTCTCATGCGCGCCGTCCACAAACAGAATGTTATATTTTTTCGACCCCAGCTTTTTCAGGATTTTCTCTTCGGCGGCACCGCCGTTCCACAAAAAGCCGAAATCGCCGCATACAATCAGGCTGTCCCCGCGCCGCAGGCGCCGCACCGCAGGCGACTGGAACCGCTCCAGTTCACCATGGGTATCTCCTGTTAGATAAATCAAGACTGCTCCCGCCTATCTTTTAAAAATTTATGTTTTTTTTGGATCATTCTTTATCTTTTCATATTTAACTGTTATACTTAATTGAAATTAGGTGAACGGATGATTGTCCCCTGTTTTTGCCGGGAAAATCATCTGCTTTGATCTGTCATTTTGCTTTTCTATCATATCACATTGGAGGCCATTTTTCCATGAAAAAATGCTTAACGCCCGTACTGACTTTTTTGCTGACCATTTGCGTGATATTCTCGTCGGCTCCGGTCTCTGCGGCGGCATACAACATAGATTTTACCCTGAATTCCGAAGCGGCCCTGCTGGTCAATCTCGACACCAGCACCGTTGTGTTCGAGCAGAATGCCGATAAAAAAATGGAGCCCGCCTCCACGACGAAAATCATGACGTTTATTGTGGCGTCGGAACAGATAAAAGATTTAAGCGGAACAAAAATTACGGCAAAAAAATCGGTGCTCGACCAGCTTCAGGGTACCGGCAGCTCGCTTTCTGGCGTGCTGGAGGGTGAGGAGCTGACCGCGCTGCAGCTTCTCAACTGTTTGATGGTTCCCTCCGGCAATGACGCCGCCATGGTGCTGGCCGATTACATCGGCGGCGGAGACATCAGCAAGTTTGTGGACCTGATGAATGAAAAGGCGAAGGAGCTGGGCTGCAAAAATACGCACTTTGCAAATCCGCACGGCCTGCACGACGACCAGCACTACACCACGGCGCGCGACCTGTACACCATTACAAAATACGCCATGACGCTGCCGTACTTTACCGACATCACCTCGCAGACCCGGTATGAGCTGCCTGCAACCAACAAATACCCCAAGCCCCGCACCCTGGTAACGACCAATTACCTGACCGACCGTTACATCGGCGGCAACTATTTTTACAAATACGCCAAGGGCATCAAGACCGGCTCGCACGACCAGGCGGGCTACTGCCTGGTTTCTACGGCAATCAGGGATGGATACAGCTACATGGCGGTCGCGCTGCACGCGCCGAAAATCGATTCCACCGGAAAGTCCATCACCACCCGCGGCGAAATGATCGATTCCAAGAAGCTGTATGAGTGGGCCTTCGACAGTCTGCAGATCAAAACCGTGGTGGAAAGCGGCGCCAGCGTGGGCGAGGTAAAGCTTGATTACGCCTGGAACAAGGATAAGCTGCTGCTGGTCGCTGAAAAAAGCTACGCTACCATTCTGCCGAAGGGCGTTTCCGCCTCGAGCGTTTTGATCACGCCGAAGCTCCCCGAAAGCGTGGAAGCCCCCGTGAAAAAGGGACAGGTTGTGGGAACGGCGGTGCTCAGCTATGCCAACCAGGAACTGACAACGATCAATCTTGTGGCTTCTGAATCGGTGGAGCGCAGCGAGCTACTGCATTCCGCGGATGTCGTCAAAAAGATCGTGACCTCTGTCTGGTTCCTCGTGATAGCCGGAATCATCGTGGCGCTGGTGATTGTCTACCTCGTTCTGGCGCTGCTGTACAACAAAAAGCGCAAGCGCCTGCGCAAGGTAAAAAAATACCGCGATATGTAAAAAAGAAACAATTGCCTGTCTCAGTTTTCAGCGGGGCAGGCAATTGTTTTTTGCGGGAATATCAAAGCCCGCCTTTGCCCTCGCACGTTGCGAGAGTAAAAGACAATCCTTACACTACAAAACTGCCGCCGGAGCGCACAGCGCGTTCCGGCGGCAGTTTTATATAAATCATTATACGCCTATTCCAGAACGGAAAACAGCTGGCGTACCTCAGCCCGCAGGCCGCGATGCTCCGGCAGCTCCATCGTCAGGTCGTGGGCCAGCAGCTCTTTGGCTTCTCCCTGTGCAAACTGCAGCAGCGCAAAATCGGCGCTCATGTCCGCGATCCTCAGCTCCGGCAGACCATGCTGCCGCGCGCCGAAGAAATCGCCCGGGCCGCGCAGGCGAAGGTCCTCGTCCGCGATCCGGAAGCCGTCGGTCGTTTCGCACATCACGCGCAGGCGCTTCTGCGCCTCCTCATTCTGTGCGTCCGATACCAGAATGCAGGTGGATTTCTCCGTGCCGCGCCCAATGCGCCCCCGCAGCTGATGCAGCTGCGAAAGACCGTACCGCTCCGCGTTTTCAATCAGCATCACAACGGCGTTCGGCACATCTACGCCAACCTCTACCACCGTTGTGGAAACAAGAATATCCGTGCGCCCGACGGCAAACTCCTCCATGGCGCGATCCTTTTCCGCAGGGCGCAGCCTGCCGTGAAGAACGCCGACCGTATTAGCGAAGAACCACTTCTCCTGCAAATCCCTCGCATACTGCGTAACGGACGCCATATCGCTCTCGCTGTCTTCGATCAGCGGGCAGATGATATAACACTGCCGCCCGGCATCGATCTTTTTGCGGATAAAGCCAAACGCGCGGGCACGTTTTGCGCTGTCGATCACATACGTTTCGGTTTTCTGCCGCCCCGGCGGCAGCTCGTCAAGCACCGAAAGCTCCAGATCGCCGTAAATCATCAGCGCCAGCGTGCGCGGGATCGGCGTGGCGGACATAACAAGGATATGCGGATGATCTCCCTTTTGGGTGAGGGCGGCGCGCTGCGCCACCCCGAACCGGTGCTGCTCATCCGTTACAACAAGCCCCAGCTGCCGGAATTCAACCGTTTCGTTCAGGATGGCATGCGTTCCCACCAGAAGGTGGATGCTTCCCTCTTTCAGCTGCGCGAGCAGCTCACGCCGCCTTGCCGCCGGAACAGAACCGGTGAGCAGCGCTACGTTCAGATGAAACGGCTCTAAAAAATGCCGCATGGTTTCATAGTGCTGGCGGGCCAGAATCTCTGTGGGCACCATGAACGCCGCCTGCATCCCCGAGGCGATCGCGCTGTGGCAAAGCGCAGCGGCGACGGCGGTTTTGCCGCTGCCCACATCGCCCTGTAGCAGCCGGTTCATCGGGTAATCGCCCTGCATATTCGCAACGCATTCCGCCACGGCCCGTTTCTGCGCATTCGTGGGAACAAAGGGCAGCGAACGGAAGAATTCCGCCGAAGCGTCTACCTCCAGCCGCAGGGAGGTTTGCTGCCGCCCGCGGCTTTTCAGGCGCAGCAAACCGAGCTGCAGCACCAGAAGCTCCTCAAAAATCAGCCTGCGCCGTGCCTGCTCCAGCGATTCGCGGTCCTTGGGAAAATGGATGTTTTCCAGCGCGAAGCGCAGACTGCACAGATGGCAGGTACGGCGCATCGGCTCGGGCAGCGGGTCCGGCAGGGGATTCGGGAGCATCCCCAACGCGGCGCGCACCGCGGCAGAAATCTGGCGCGAGGTCAGCCCCGCTGTCTGCCGGTAAACGGGACGCAGCGGCAGCAGACGGTCTGCGGGCATAAAATCGGGCGAGGCCATCTCGCGGCGCAGAAACGACCCGGTCACCTTGCCGCGCAGCAGATACTCCTTGCCCTCGAGCAGCAGATTCTTAGTATACGGGTTATTAAAAAAGGTAATCAGCACGTCGTGCCGCCCATCGGTAGCACGCAGCTTATACAGCGTCATGCCCGAACGGATGCGCTGCTCCGACACCGGCGACACCACCGTAACGCGGACAACACATATCTGCTCCGCCGGAACCTCGGCCAGCGGGACGGGATGGCTCCAATCCTCGTAATCGCGGGGATAGGTGCGCAGAAGAGCGCCGACAGTAGGCGCCCCCAGCTTTGCAAACAGCCGGGAGCGCTTTTCGCCGACGCCCTTTAATTCTTGAATGTTTTTCTGAAACAGCGATGCCATGGCAAATCTTCTCCAGACGGAAGTTATTCCACGGAAACGATAAAGTAATACACCGGCTGACCGCCGTCTACCAGCGTGACTTCTACGTCGCCGCTGATTTTGGACTTAATGCGGTTATACGCGTCCTGCGCCTGGCTTTCGGTGATATCCTTGCCGTAGATCAGCGTTACGAACGAGGTGGTGCGGCTGATCATGGAACGGGTCAGCTTCACAACAGTATGCACCGGGTCCTTCTCGATCATATCGAGCTTCCCGTTTTTCAGGCCAAGGATGTCGCCCTCCTTGATGCGGTGTCCGCCAAATTCGGAATCGCGGGCGGCAAAGGTGACCTGACCGGTCGCAACAGAGCCGGCGGCCTCCATCATGATGACCGTACTGCGCTCAACGGATACCTCGGGGTCATATGCCAGCATGGCGGAAAGACCCTGCGGGATGGTACGGGTGGGCAGAACAACCACCTTGCGGTCTTTGACGAGCGGAATCGTCTGCTCCGCCGCCATGACGATATTCTTATTATTCGGCAGCACCATGACCGTCTTGGCCGGAGTAGCCAGCACGGCAGCCATAATATCCTGAGTGCTGGGGTTCATGGTCTGACCGCCGCTCACCACCTGTGAGCAGCCGAGATCCATAAACAGAGAACGCAGGCCGTCGCCGGCGGCGACCGCAACAAAGCCGATCTCTTCCTCAGGCTCCGCGATCTCCGGCGCCGCGGGACGCTCTACCACAGGAGCCGGAGCCGCCTGATTGTTTTGAGCGGCGACGCGATGCTGCTCCTTCATATTCTCGATCTTTACCGTCAGCAGCTGGCCGTATTCCAGCGCCTTCTGCAGAGCGTTGCCGGGATTTTCGGTATGCACGTGCACCTTGATGATCTCTTCGTCATCCACCACCACGACGCAGTCGCCGATTCCCTCAAGGAACGGGCGCAAATCCGTCTGCGGATCGGTTTCGATCTCGGGATCGCGGCCCACGATGAATTCTGTGCAATAGGTAAATGTGATCTCCTGGTCAAACTCCGCCGCCACGTTGCGGTGGAATTCCTCCGCCGCGCTCTGAACGCCCGCGGCCCCTGTACCGGTGCCGGACGCATTCTGTTCGCTGTCCAGAATCACGCCGTCCTGAAAGACGGAAAGCATTCCCTCAAAAATCAGGCACAGCCCCTTTCCTCCGGCATCCACGACGCCGGCCTTCTTCAGCACGGGCAGCAGCTCTGGCGTTGTTTCCAGCGCTTCGTTGGCGCCCTTGCAAATCGCGGACCATACGCTCACAGCGTCGTCATCCAGCTCGGCGGCAGCCTGTCCCTTTTCAAATGCCACGCGCGACACCGTCAAAATCGTTCCTTCGGTGGGCTTCATCACCGCCTTGTAGGCGGCATCGACGCCAAGGCCAAGCGCTTTGCACAGATCGGCGCCCGTCGCCTGCTCCAGGCCCTCAAGCCCTTTGGAAAAACCACGGAACAGCAGCGAGAGGATCACGCCGGAGTTTCCGCGCGCGCCCCGCAGCATAGCAGAAGCGACCGTGTGGGCAACAGCGCCGATTCCCGGGGTTCCATCCGACTTTTCCAGCTCTCTGGCCGCCGCTGAAATCGTCATAGACATATTGGTGCCGGTATCCCCATCAGGAACGGGGAAAATATTCAACCCATCTACCAGAGCCTTGTTCCTGACAATATGGTTGGCGCCGGATAAGATGGCGCGCTTTAATTCAGCTCCATTGATCAATGTGTCGCATCTCCTCTTCAATTGAAAATTTGTAAAAAGGGAACTGCCTGAAAAGGCACTGCAGTTCCGAAAATTCAAAATGAATATAAAATGGAAAACTGCGGGGCCGCCTGTGCGGTCCGCAGGGTAGCAGAACACCGGAATCCATAACGAGCCGGTGCTTGGTACATTATAACATATTGTTGGCACGGATTCAATCCATTTATTCCCGGAAGGCGCGGCGGCACTCAAAAAACCGGGCGGCGACGGCAGAAAAGAAATGCCACGGGACGACAAAAGCATCCTGTGGCAGATCTAAAACGGAATGTGACCGGGCCGGATAAAACCGAAACCCGAATCCGCTTCTATGTTTTGATCAACTTTCGGCGCCGCCGAATGATTGGCGGCAAAGCCATTACCGCGGCTCTACGATCAGCTTAATAGCGGTTCGTTCGTCACCATCAATGCTGATGCTGGCAAAGGCGGGGATACACACAATGTCGATCCCGGACGGCGCAAGATAACCGCGCGCAATCGCAATCGCCTTAATTGCCTGATTGGAGGCTCCAGCCCCTACCGCCTGTACCTCTACAGCACCGTTTTCACGAATGACACCTGCAATAGCCCCAGCTACGGAATTGGGTGAGGATTTTGATGATACTTTTAATACTTCCATTTTCATAACCTCCCGCCTCTAAGTTACACCTCTATCATAAAACAAAAACTAGTATTTGGCAAGAGATTTTTTGTTAAAATAAATCAGAAAAAATTATAACACTATTCAATATTTGTCGAATATGTCTTGATTTGCACCCTTTCAACAGAAATTGCGTTTCCTTTTCGAACATCTACGGAGAAAATCGCGCCCTCCATTCGACAGGGGCCGTCGGCGACATCGAAGCGGACCGGCATGTGAGTGCGCAGCTTTTGAATCACAAGCTCGGGCTTTACGCCGAGCACGGAACGGATCGGGCCCGTCATGCCAAGATCGGAAAGGAACGCGGTTCCCTGCGGCAGAAGCTGCTCATCGGCTGTCTGGACATGCGTATGCGTGCCGAACACCGCGGTCACCCGGCCATCCAGATAATATCCCATCGCACCCTTTTCCCCGGTGGCCTCCGCATGAAAATCCACCAAACGGATCGGCGGCAGATCCGGATCGCTGAGAATCCGGTCCATGGTCGCAAAAGGGCAATCGAGGCTGTCCATGTAGGAGGTGCCCATCAGGTTGACCACCGCTATCTGCACGCGGCCAAGGTCTACCACGCACACACCGTGCCCGGGCACGCCGCTGGGAAAATTCGCGGGGCGCAGCAGGGTTTCGCACTGGTCGTACAGCTCGTAGCTTTCTTTGCGGCGAAAGCTGTGGTTGCCGGTCGTGATCACATCCACCCCGCTGGAAAACAAAAATTCCGCCGAAGCAGGAGTGATGCCGTTGCCGTCCGCGGAGTTTTCGCCGTTGACAATCACCAGGTCGATCTGCCGTTCCTTTTTCAGGCGGGGCAGCTGCTCACGCAGAAAACGACAGCCGATGCTGCCCACAACGTCGCCTATTGCCAGAATATTCATTCATTTCACTCTTTCTATCTGTTGAAAAGTATGGCGATTCTGCCGCTTCAAAGCTCCAGAAAGAATCGCCGGTTTGAATGTGTAAAAAAGATTTCTTGTATTCTATTTTACACCATCCGCAGAAAATAACACAAGGGGCAGCAAAGAAAATCCCGCTGCATATGATAAAGAGAGGGAACAAAACTGTTCCCTCTCCCTTTTTGCCGCAGGCCGGTTATTTCGCGTACTCGATCGCCCGGCTTTCGCGGATAATATTGACCTTGATCTGCCCGGGATACTCCAAGTCCTGCTCGATCTTGTCACAGATCTCGCGGGCCAGCAGCACCATGCGGTCATCGTTGACCACGTCGGGCTTTACCATAATGCGAATCTCTCGGCCGGCCTGAATCGCATAGCAGCGCTCTACCCCGTTAAAGGAGGAGGCCACGGCTTCCAGTTTTTCCAGCCTCTTGATGTAGTTTTCCAGGTTTTCGCGGCGGGCGCCGGGGCGCGCGGCGGAAATCGCGTCGGCCGCCTGTACCAGGCAGGCAATGATGGTTTTCGCCTCTACATCGCCGTGATGGGCCTGAATGGCGTGGACAACTGCTTCGCTTTCTTTATACTTTCTTGCTACGTCTACGCCGATATCAACATGCGAGCCCTCGATTTCGTGGTCGAGCGCCTTGCCGATATCGTGCAGCAAACCGGCTCTGCGCGCCAGTGTGGGGTCCAGCCCCAGCTCCGACGCCATGATGCCGCAGAGATACGCCACCTCAAGAGAATGGTTCAGCACGTTCTGACCATAGCTGGTGCGGTAACGCAGCCGTCCCAGCAGCTTAATCAGTTCGGGATGGATTCCGTTCACGCCGGCTTCAATGACAGCGCGTTCGCCCTCCTGCTTGATGGTAGCATCCACCTCTCGGCGGGCTTTTTCAATGGTTTCTTCAATGCGGGCAGGATGAATCCGGCCGTCGGAAATCAAACGCTCCAAAGCGATACGGGCAACCTCGCGGCGCACCGGCTCAAAGCAGGACAGCGTGATCGCCTCCGGCGTGTCGTCGATAATCAGGTCAACACCGGTCATCGTTTCAATGGCGCGGATATTGCGTCCCTCTCGGCCGATGATGCGGCCCTTCATATCGTCGTTGGGCAGCGGCACTACAGAAATGGTTGCTTCCGCCACATGGTCGGCGGCACAGCGCTGAATCGCCAGCGAGATGATCTCGCGGGCGTTATTTTCCGCTTCTTCTCTGGCTTGCTGCTCAAACTCCCGTATTTTAACGGCCTTTTCGTGCGTCAACTTGTCCTCAAGGCTTTTCAGCATATATTCCTTGGCCTGCTCTACGGTGAAGCCGGAAATGCGTTCCAGCATATCAAACTGGCTCTTCTTGACAGCCTCCGCTTCGGCAAGCCTTTCATCCGCTTTTTTGTTCTTGGTGTTGATCGCGTTCTCCTTCGACTCAAGCCCCTCTAGCTTTTTGTCTAAGGTTTCTTCCTTCTGCTGAATTCTGCGTTCCTGCCGCTGGACTTCTTTTCTGCGTTCGTTCAGTTCTCTCTCCGATTCCGTTCTTTGCCTGTGAATCTCGTCCTTACCCTCAAGAATCGTTTCCTTTTTCTTCGCTTCAGCCGCTTTGATGGCATCGCTGACGATGCGCTTGGCTTCCTGCTCGGCCGAACCGATCACGGACTCCGCGACTTTCTTTCTATGGCCTATCCCTGCGAAAAAAGCAACTATTCCAAAAATAACAGCGCAACCGAGCGCTATTATCAAACATAACCATAGGGGAACATTCAAATTACGGACACCTCCTTGCTGTGAATTTTTTCATATTTTTTAGTTCAAATTAATTTAGGCTGGGTGCGTCAATCCCATAGATGTGCCGTCAGGCGCATCTTATTTCTAATTGTATTACTTTTACAGCCCCTCTGTCAAGAAATTTGATGCGGGAGCCGGACAAAATCGTGAAATATCACGAAGTCGTTCCCTTGACAAGGCCGCCGCAGGGTGGTAGTATGAAATCAGATATACAGAAAAGCGTTGAAAAGAAGATCCGATTCAGTGCTTTGCAGCAGAGAGCGCCCGTCGTCGGCTGAAAGCGGGTGCGGCAAAGGGAATTTGGATTACCATCTTGGAGCGCGCACCGAATAACCGTTTCCCGGTTTAAGGCGCGACGGCAGGCACCGTTATCGGCCGCAAGGAGGGCAAAGCAATTTGTTTTGCCGAACCGGGTGGAACCGCGGGATCACAAGTCTCGCCCCAGGAATTTGGGGCGGGGCTTTTTTTATATCCAAAATGAACCGATTCAGGAGGAAGCACCATGATTAAAATAGTACTGAAAGACGATGTCAGAGAATATGAATCCGGGATTACCGTTGCGGAAGTGGCGAAATCCCTTGGCGCGGGCCTTTACAAGGCTGCCTGTGCCGGGCGCGTAGACGGCAAGGTCGTTGATCTGCGCACCCCGCTCAGCGAGGACTGTTCCGTCGAAATCCTGACCTTTGAGCAGGAGGAGGGCAAGCAGGCCTACTGGCACACCACCTCTCACATTATGGCGCAGGCCGTGAAACGTCTGTTCCCCGAAGCGAAATTCGCCATCGGCCCGTCGATCGAACGCGGCTTTTATTACGACTTTGATCTGCCCCGCACCCTGACCCCTGAGGATCTGCCGAAAATTGAGGCGGAGATGAAGAAGATCATCAAAGAAAACCTGCCGATCGAGCGGTTCCTTCTTTCCCCTGCCGAAGCAAAGAAGCTGATGGAAGAGCAGGAGCAGCCCTACAAGGTAGAGCTGATTGAAGAACACGCGGGCAAGGGCGAGGATATTTCGTTCTATCGCCAGGGTGAATTCGTTGATCTGTGCGCAGGCCCGCACCTGCTTTCCACCGGCGGCATCAAGGCGGTCAAGCTGACTGCCGCAACCTCCGCCTACTGGCGCGGCGATTCCAAGAACAAGGCGCTGCAGCGCGTATACGGCATTTCGTTCCCCAAGGCATCGGAGCTGGAAGAATACCTGGCGAAGGTGGAGGAAGCGAGAAAGCGCGACCATAATGTGCTTGGCCGCCAGCTCGAATACTTCACCACCGTCGATTATATCGGCCAGGGCCTGCCGATCATGCTGCCGAAGGGCGCGCGTGTCCTGCAAACTCTCCAGCGTTTTGTAGAGGATACCGAGAAAAAGCGCGGCTATCTGCTGACCAAAACTCCGCTGATGGCAAAGAGCGATCTGTATAAAATTTCCGGCCACTGGGATCACTACCGTGAAGGCATGTTCGTGATGGGCGACGAATCGAAGGACAAGGAAGTATTTGCCCTGCGCCCGATGACCTGCCCGTTCCAGTACCAGGTTTTCCTGAACCGCCAGCGCTCCTACCGCGACCTGCCGATGCGCCTGGGCGAAACCTCTACCCTGTTCCGCAATGAGGATTCCGGCGAGATGCACGGCCTGATCCGCGTGCGCCAGTTCACCATTTCCGAAGGCCACCTGATCTGCACCCCCGAACAGCTGGAGGACGAATTCAGAGACTGCGTGGAGCTGGCCAACTTTATGCTGAAAACTCTCGGTTTGGATGAAGACGTCAGCTACCGCTTCTCGCAGTGGGACCCGAATGACCGCGTGAAATATATCGGCACTCCCGAACAGTGGGACGAAGCACAGGGCGTGATGGAACGCATTCTGAACCATCTGGGCCTGAACTATTCTATCGGTATCGGCGAAGCCGCCTTCTACGGCCCGAAGCTCGACATTCAGATCCGCAATGTACACGGCAAGGAAGATACTCTCATCACCATCCAGATCGATCAGATGCTGGCCGAGAAATTCGGCATGGAATTTGTGGATAAGGACGGCGTGAAGAAGAACCCCTATATCATCCACCGCACCTCTCTTGGCTGCTACGAGCGCACCTTGGCCCTGCTGATTGAAAAATACGCCGGCGCTCTGCCCATGTGGCTGATGCCCGAGCAGGTTCGCGTGCTGCCGATCAGTGAGCGCCTACACGACCAGGCCGACGAGATCAAGCGCCAGCTTGAAGAGGCCGGACTCGAGGTCACCTGCGACCACCGCAGCGAGAAAATCGGCTATAAGATCCGTGAGGCGCAGCTCGAAAAGATTCCCTATATGCTCGTCATTGGGGACAAGGAAGTGGAAAACGGCGTTGTGGCTGTGCGCAGCCGCCGCGACGGCGACATCGGTACCATGCCTTTGTCGGATTTCATCGCAAAAGCGGTGGAAGAAGTTCGTACCAAGGCGAAATAATCGGTTTATTGGCAAAATTTGCCTTTTATTCCCTCGGCATTTCAGTGAAGCCCGGCAGGATTCCCGCCGGGCTTCACTTTTTTATTTTACGTTTTTGTAATTATGTAAACCAATAAATAATGCAGCTTTCCACCTGCCGTGTGAATAACTGATGGGGAAAACGGAGTAAAAGAGCCTGATTTCCCGTGTTGTCCATGCTTGTTTGTGGAAAACTCTGTGGAAAGTGTGGAATAAAAAGGAAATCGTTCGTTTTCTTAAAAATATTATGTTAAGTAAAGCAAAAAGGAGTGAATATTTTCAAAAAATACCTTGAAATCAAAATGGGAATATGATAGAATTCAAGAGTTCTAGGACAAATTGAATCGTCTATTTGCGGATGTAGTTTAGTGGCAGAACTTCAGCTTCCCAAGCTGACCGTGTGGGTTCGATTCCCATCATCCGCTCCAATATAAAAGCTGGCCTCAAGGGCCAGTTTTTTTATTGGCGGTTGTTTGGGATGAGAACCCAAGAAAAAGGACGCAAAAGAAATACAATCTTTTTTTATGCCGGACAGAAAAAATGCTTTGCCGCGGAACGCGCGTTGCGATCCCTACACCCGATTCCCATCATCCGCTCCAGAGAGAAACCACATGTCAGGATTTGAACTGACATGTGGTTTTTATAAAATCTACTTCGCATAGTGACGTAACCGATAGTTAACATATTTCCAGCCAAGGTTGCTCTGCTGTGCTATCTTCTTATCTTCAATTCTTACCTTTAAGGAAATCTATTCTATAATTTAACAACGTGGAAAAGTGAATCTATGAGTTGATTTATTTATTTGAAAATGGTATGATAACGTTAATTGTCAGAGGACTTGTAATCATAATTGATTATTTAAGTGGGATAAGACCCGAAAAGGTCTTGGCCCACTTTTTGTTTTTTTAGCTAGTACCAACGCTCCCACAGTTCACATTATTACAATCAGCCCAGAAATATTAAAAGCTTGGTGCACTCAATGTATTTTTATAATTAGGGTAGTCGGTTGGATATGGTTTGCTCCCGGAGTACCAGAACAATAACACTTGTGCTTACTATAAACGAGAATAAAGCTAATTGCAAAGCAACAAACTATTTGAATTATAGGAGAAAAAGGATATGTATATTAAAACCGCCAGAATTATCATCCGCAATTTCGAAGAAAAGGATGTAGCGGGATTGTATGAATATCTTTCTGAACCACCTGTAAATTGCTTTTATAGTGAAAAAGTGAATTCTTACGATGAAGCTGTAAAAAAACTAAAAGAAAAACAAACCGGGGGAATTTACGGTAATTGTTATGCCGTTTGTTTGTGCGACTCTGATTTTATTATTGGCGAAGTATTCGCAAAAAAAGAAGATGCGGATACTTATAGCGTGGGATGGAACTTTAATTTGAATTATGGTGGAAAAGGGTACGCAACAGAAGCTGTCGAGGTAATCTTCAACTATCTTTTTAAAAAAGATGCAAGAAGAATTTATGCCTATGCAGAGGATGATAATATTCCTTCGCAAAAGCTTTGTGAACGGCTGGGAATGAGAAAAGAGGGATTGTTTCTTGAGTTTATATCATTTATAAACAATTCCGATGGAACTCCACATTATGAGAATACATACCAGTATGCTATTTTAAAAAAAGAATGGATGAACAGATATTTATTATAGAGATTAAGGATCTGTATTTTATCTTTATCCGTACAGAGTATTAGGATCGAACATATGGCAATCTATCATTACCAACACATGACGAAGAATCTGAGGACAATTGGTGCAACAATGTGATAATTACAATACTCGCTCCTACAATAGGTATCATAATCCATTTACTCCACTTTGTGAGGTACGCTTTGTTTTGCGCTGCCGCTGTGATTGCATCTATTTTGACCGAATGACACAATAAAAAAGGCTGGCTCTTTGAGCCAGCCTTTTTTATTAGCGCTTGTTTTGGGGCTCTACTCCCCAGCTTCGTTGTCTGCGCTTTGGATCTGCAAATCAGCCATCGATATTTTTTCCTCTTTTACCCTTTTTAACAGCAGCTCGTGCATCACAAACATTAGAGCCAGTATCAAGAACAGGTAAAGAGGCAGCAGTGCTACACTAATCCGATTGGCAATCACCCCAAACAGCGGCGGCATGAAGCAAGTTCCTACATAAGCACTGGCCATTTGTGCGCCAATAATGGCCTGTGACCTATCGGCCCCGAAATTTGCAGGGGTGGCATGAATCATGGAGGGATAAATCGGCGCACAGCCAAGACCGATCAAAATCAGCCCGACCAATGTGCCATTTTCGTTGAAAGGCAGCAGTAAGGCAGTGATCCCAATTAAAACAATACACTCGCCCAAACGCACCATGCTCGTATCATCAAGCTTCATCGTAAGAAAACCGGATAATCCCCGGCCAATGGTAATCCCGATAAAGAACAGGCCGGCAAAACCTGCTGCTGTTTCTGCCGAGACCCCTTTGTAAAGCACCAGATAGCTGCTGGTCCATAAACCGGTTGTCTGCTCTATGGCACAGTAACAAAAGAAGGTAAACATCACTTCTCTTGCGCCGGGAATCCTCACAATCTGCCGCAAAGAGAGTACCTTTTCCGTATCTTGGTCGCTTGTACTTACTTCTTCTGTATCCCTGCTTTTCCAAAGAGGGAGACTAAACAGTAAAACTGCTGTTAATATGATTTGCAGAACAGCGATATATCGATACCCCATACTCCAACTTTGTCCGCCGGTCAAAGCGTACCCCATAATGTATGGACCTAAAGATGCACCAACGCCCCACATACAATGAAGCCAGCTCATATGACGGCTTGCATAGTGCAAAGCCACATAATTGTTCAGCGCCGCATCGACGCTTCCGGCCCCCAGACCATATGGAATCGCCCATAAACACAAACTCCAAAAAGAATGACTGATAGAAAAACCAAACAATGCAGTTGCCGTCAATGCTACACTGATCGCAGTGATCTTTCCCGTCCCGAGTTTCCGAGTAAGCCTGTCGCTTTGCAAACTGGAAATAATTGTTCCAACCGCAATGATCATCGAAATGATGCCTGCATAAGAAACCGGGACGCCGAATTCACCATACATTGACGGCCATGCTGAACCAAGCAAAGAATCAGGCAATCCGAGACTGATAAAGGCCAAATAGATAACTACCAATAATAGATGAACCATATTGTATTCCTCCGCATTTTACGATATGATTATATCATCATTACCGATGGAGATGTATCAATATATCTCCTATTTTATATGAGAATACCTTCAATTCGGAGGATATATGGTCTTACTAAAATGCAACCTGAAAACAAATAAGCAGGGCAGAGAGATCAATGACCACGGCTCTGCGCTTTTTCCGATTGCTTGTTATGATGAAGATCTTTCCTCTGACCCAGTTCCCTGGCATTGGCACGATGAATTGGAAGCAATCGTCATAACGGAAGGCTGTGCCATGATTTCTGCAGGTTCCGAACAATTCACCGTAAAACAGGGAGAAGGCTTTTTCATCAATGCGGGTATTCTTCACGCCGTGTATATGCAGAAATCAGTTGGGTGCCGTCTTCATTCCATTGTATTTCATCCTCGTTTGGTAGGGGGAAGTATCGACAGTATCTTTTGGCAGAACTACATTCAGCCTTTGCTGCAAAACGCAGCGCTGAAATGCAGCCACTTTGACCACTCTGCTCTCTGGCATCAGGAAATCATCTGCGCCATTGAAACAGCATGGGAAAGTACCTTAACAGAGAACGTGGGATATGAATTACAAGTGCGAAACGCTTTGTCGCAATTGGTCTTTCTACTCAACAGCAACTGTCCTTCTGTTCAAAGCCGCCTCTCCGACAAAGAGTTTCGGGATGCAGACAGAATGAAAACCATGCTGCAATACATACAGGAGCATTATTCTGAGGAATTGAACATATCGCGAATTGCAAAAAGCATCATGGTAAGCGAAAGCGAGTGCCTGCGCTGTTTTCATCATATGATTGGAATTCCGCCGATTCAGTATGTAAAACAGCTGCGCATTCAAAAAGCTGCTGACCTGTTATTAACCACAAATAAAAATGTGGGAGCGATCGGTACAGAATGCGGTTTTCAGGATACCAGCTATTTTACAAAAACATTTCGTGAGATGATGGGTTACACCCCTGGCAAATATCGTAAACAAAAGATGCAAACATAAAAGTCTGGTGCCGGATATGGCGGCATTTTACCGTTTCCTGCACTGTGTCTTCCCTATAAATCGATTCCTACCTAAAATAGCCAACTGAATCGAAAGTAACAGGGCAGAAATTCCGTCTGCCACTTGTATGAAGATTGCGGGCAGTATTGTAAAAGGTTGCAAGCAAGCGTAAAAATGATATAAAAAGCCCCGCACCGAAAACCATTCGGAGCGGGGATGTATCTATTTGACTTTCTTCCTGACGTTATTTCATAGACGGATATTCCACGGGATTTTCCTCAAAGAGAAGCTGTTTTCTCTTTTTGCTGCGCACGCTCCACAATTGAGCCAAAGACCAGAGCATCCACAGGTGGAATGCGATATCGACCATATAATAAGAAAAATCGTCCACCGCTAAAAAAAGCACCACCAATGTATCTGCCGCCACCAGAATCAGAGAGACAATCACAGGCCAAAGACTGTTGTTTTTTCGGGCTCTCCAATACAGGAGCAAATACACGGAAGCAAGAGCCACAGAAACCAAAACGGCGACAGCCATCGGAAAGGCAAACGGACCCTCTGCAATGGAAAACAGTTCCAGCACAATCTCCGGAACGACCGCGCTGAACGGGAATGTGACGGACGCATCCACCAGAAAAAGAACCATATTGACATATGTAAGTACGGTGAAGGTTAGAAGCGATCCCATTGCAGATCGATCCTTCGCTGTCAGCGGATCCCGTGCCTCTACGGATTGCTGCAGCGTCTCCCGTAGCTCCTCCTCAAGCGGAGTGCCGGCCGCCAGGTACCGGCCGTCCTGGATCATATCCACCGGATGGTTTTTCAGATCGCATTTTAAAAACAGCTCGCTGTTTTCGATCTCTATGGGATAAAACATTCCAACCTTTTTTACCAAAACAGCCGTACCGCGCACCGGCTGATCGTCAATCCTAAATTTTCCTTTCCCTAAAAGAGTGCCGCCTTCAAAAATAATTTCATGTGTCCTGCCATTTACCAGGACATTCCACTGTTCCATCCCTTTTCCTCCATTTTTTGACTTCTGTAAAATTATATCAAAATGGAGAAAGGAGAACAAAGGGAATTACTGGCAGCACTCAGCCTTGGCCGGGAGATAAGACTGCCGCTTTTTCACGCTGCTGCATCTTCAGCTCCTTGATTTTTTGGCAGATCAACACCTGATTCTTGATAATCGTATTTAACTGAACATCGATCAGTTCAAGCTCCTGCAGCAATTTGTCATTCATGACAATGACTCCTTTCAATCCTATCAGACTGCTCGTGACCCCATGAAAACAGCATGGTCTTGGTAATTTATTTCCTGCGATATTTACTGCTTGTTCCAGTAATATGTGCTAAATCTGAAATATATTGGACAAACAGAAAAATATCCATCGTCTCATAGATGTTGTTTTTTAGTGCCGTTATCCACTCCCTCGCCGATTCGTGCAGGAAAAGAGAGGACGGCACATCGAATTCTCATTATACTTTATGACAAGGAGCGAGAATGACATGGAATGGATCAACCGGTTAAACAAGACCATCCGTTATATGGAAGAGCATTTGACAGAGGAAATCGATTATGAGCAGCTCGCCCAAATCGCCTGCTGCTCGCCGTATCACTTTCAGAGGATGTTCGCCTACATGGCGGAGGTTCCGCTGTCCGAATACATCCGCAAAAGACGAATGTCGCTGGCAGCGGTCGATCTGCAGGACAAGGAAGCAAAGATCATAGACGTCGCGATGAAATACGGCTATACTTCCCCCACTGCGTTTAACCGGGCTTTTCAGAGCGTTCACGGAATCGCCCCTTCCCTGATCCGGGAGCGGGGCGCAGAGATCAAGTCATTCCCTCCGATCAGCTTTACCATCACGATCAAAGGAGTGGAAGAAATGAACTACCGAATTGAACAGAAAGAGGCGTTCCGCATTGTAGGGGTCTCACAGCCGCTGTACAGTGAAATTGAGAAAAACTTTGAGATCGTACCGCAGATGTGGCAAAAGGCCGCCACAGACGGCACAGTGCAGCGTCTGGCATCTATGATGGACAGCGAGCCGAGAGGCATCCTGGGGATCAGCGTATGCGGCTGCACAGAGGAGTGGAGATATTGGATCGCGGCCGCGAGTACGCAGGCAACCGGCGACACGTTGGAGGAATACACCGTACCGTCGTTTACCTGGGCGATCTTTTCCGGCGCAGGCCAATGCCCGCAGTCGATCCAGCAGCTTGAACAGCGAATCATGGCGGAGTGGCTCCCCACCTCGGGATACGAGTATGACAACGGACCGGACATTGAAGTATATTTCAGCCCTGATCCGCAGAACGCTCAGTATGAGGTATGGATTCCCGTTGTGAAAAAATAAAGAACAGCGCCGCGTCCATGCTGTGACAAAACAGAGAGACCAACCCGTTTTGGGTTGGTCTCTCTGTTTTCATCGTGCAGAAAGCAGCTCTTCTGCGCTTTCTCATTACAGCTTATACTTTCGCACGGCCCGCTTGATACCATCCCGTTCAAATCCGTCTTCTTCAACGGAAATGCAATGAAAATGGAAGTGCTGCAATATTCTTTCGCTGGCAATATTACCGGCGACAACATCCGCGTAAAAAACGGCGGAGGGGGATTTTTCCTTTATTTTCATCAGCAGCTGCTCCACCGCGCGAGTCGCAAGCCCTTTTCCCCAGAAAATCTTTTTCAGCTGGTAAAAAACTCCATACCGTTCTTCCGGTCCATCCATGCGAATACAGCCGACAACGCCTATTGCTTCGCCTTCCATCCGAATCACAAACACGTCAAAAGCAGACAGGGAATCAATTCTGCTGCGTATCTGCTCCAGTGAGCAGGGGGCTGGAATCGCAGTGTAACGGACGACATCTCTGTCTCCCCACAGGGCCAGCAACTCTTCCGCATGGTTCGCAGAAAGGGGCTCCCATTTGAAATCATTCATAAAACCAGCCCCTTTACACCAGATTCTTGAATGAAATGAAGCCTATTTCTTCGAAGCTGGCTCAAAGGCAGCAAGAGGACTGCCATCCAGAATGGTCTGCACCTCTTCGTAGCCCTCGGGGAACGCATAGTTGTACCGGGCGGGCAGAGCAAAGACATATTTTGAATTCTGGCCCAGCTCGCTGGGATTGATCGGCGCCGCTCCGATGGAGAATTCTCCGTTCTGAAGCTGGTTCCACTGATCCACCGTCAAAATCATGATCGGAATATCCTGACGCGGAACCTGGCTGGTCCACCGCGGATCACGGATGGTAATCTGCGGGCCCTTGAACACCCGCGCCTTACTGGCGGTATTCTTGATGTCGGTTCCCTCCCACTCCTCATTCAGAATGGTGTATCCCTCAAAATCCTGCGGCAGGGCAAAGGTAAAGCCATATTCCTTGTTGGTGTAAATCAGCGCGTTCATCACTGCGGAAGACGAACTCCCGGAATCCACGGCGGCAGACGACTCCAACGCGGAAGAAATCCCCGCAGTGCCGCTCTGCTGAGAGCTGACCGGTTCGCTCCCGGCCTGAGATGCTGCCGGGGCCAGGGGAAAGCGTCCCTGTGTCACCCAAAAGTATGCGATCGTCCCCACAACCAGAGCCAGCACAACGCAGATCAAAATCCAAAGTCTGCTCACTCTGATTGGTTTTTTCATATACCTAGCCGACATGGCGTCACTCCCTTTGTAATCATGATTTTTGATGCTTTATTCCCCACACTCCGGCTGTTTTGAAGCAGGGATCGCTCTGAAAACACTGCCGAAGTTTCTTCCCTAACCCTAGCAGGCCATCCCGTTATTGTCAACCATTTTGTAAAATTTTTCTGCAAAAAGAGAAGCCAAATCTCTATGGAACATAAGAAAAAAGGATGCCGCGGAAAATCCACAGCATCCTTTTGATTGTGAAAAAACTTATTTCACTTCGACTTCTGCGCCAGCCTCGGTCAGCTTTGCTTTGATAGCCTCAGCGTCGTCCTTGGAAGCACCCTCTTTAACGTTCTTGGGAGCGCCGTCAACGAGCTCTTTCGCTTCCTTCAGGCCCAGGCCGGTGATCTCGCGAACAACCTTGATAACCTGGATCTTGTTGGCGCCGGCAGCCTTCAGCACAACGTCAAACTCGGTCTTCTCTTCAGCAACCGGAGCAGCGGCAACCGGAGCAGCAGCAACAGCAACCGGAGCAGCAGCGGAAACGCCGAACTCCTCTTCCAGAGCCTTAACGAGCTCGGACAGCTCGAGAACGGTCAGAGCCTTAACATCTTCAATCAACTTAACAACTTTATCAGACATGATGAAACCTCCAAATCAAAATTTAAATAATTTTTAGAAATCAGGCGTTTGCAGCCTGCTTCTCGGCGATCGCGTTGAGCGCGACGACGAGGCCTTTCATGGTTCCGTTCAGCACAGTGACGAAACCGGTAATGGGGGCATTCAGGCCGCCCAGAGCCTTCGCAACCAGAACCTCTTTCGAGGGCAGCTCCGCCAGCTCTTTGACCGCAGCAGCATCAACGGCGCCGCCGTCAACAAAACCCGCTTTGATCTCAAAAGTCTTGCTCTTATCTGCAAACGCAGACAGAATCTTTGCACCGGATACATAGTTATCATTGCTGTAAGCAATTGCGGTGGTGCCTTCCAGTACCTGATCCAGACCCTCGATCCCTGCGTCTTTCAGCGCACGGGACAACAGGGTGTTCTTTACCACGCGGTAGGTATCGCCAGCCTCACGCAGATCTTTTCTGAGCTTGGTGTCCTCCGCCACTGTGATGCCCTTATAGCTGACGATCACACCGACGCAAGCGGACTTGAGGCTTTCTTTCAGTTCAGCAACATACTGCTGCTTTTCCGCTAAAATCTTCTCACTTGGCAAATGTATTCACCTCCATCGATCCAAAGGAATCGTGCGTATTCCAATAAAAAAGCCTTTCCTGCAGGCGCAGGAAAGGCGTCACTTGACTAATCACTAGACAAATAAAGTGAACGGCTCTTTCCTCGGCAGGCCGAAACCGAAAGAACGGTTTCATTAAGCATACGCACCTGCTGTCTTTGGATAAAGAACAGCTTTACATACTATATCATTTTAAAGAAAGCTTGTCAAGAAAAAACCGTTCAGGCAAGTGCGGCAAAAAATTACATTCCGCCAACCTTGCTGGGGTTGATTCTGACGCCGGGGCCCATGGTGGAAGCCACAACGCAGGACTTTACATACTGACCCTTGGAAGCGGCGGGCTTAGCCTTTACAATGGCGCCGAGCAGAGCGGAGAAGTTCTCCTGCAGCTTTTCGATACCGAAAGAAACCTTGCCGATGGGGCAGTGAATGATGTTGGTTTTATCCAGACGATACTCGATCTTACCGGCCTTGGCCTCTTTTATCGCTTTCGCGATGTCGGGGGTTACGGTACCGGCCTTCGGGTTCGGCATCAGGCCGCGCGGGCCCAGAACCTTACCAAGACGGCCAACCAGACCCATCATGTCGGGTGTGGTGATCAGTACGTCAAAATCCATCCAGTTTTCAGCCTGGATTTTCTGAACCATGTCTTCCGCGCCGACAAACTCAGCACCGGCTTCCTCAGCCAGCTTCTGGTTGTCGCCCTTGCAGATCGCCAGAACGCGAACCTGCTTGCCGGTGCCGTTCGGCAGAACGATCGCACCGCGGACCTGCTGATCCGCATGGCGGCCGTCTACGCCCAGCTTTACATGGACTTCAACTGTTTCGTCAAACTTTGCGGTACCGGTCTTTACGCACAGCTCCAGGGCTTCCTGGGGATCATACAGCTTTGCGCGGTCGACCAGTTTGGCACCGTCTACATATTTCTTACCGTGTTTCATTGGTTTTCCTCCCTATTGAGTGGTAAAATCGGATTATTCCTCCCACCCGGGTGATCAATCTACGACTTCAATGCCCATGCTGCGAGCGGTTCCCGCTACCATGCTCATGGCAGACTCTACGCTGGAAGCATTCAGATCGGGCATCTTCTGTTCCGCAATCTTCTTGACCTGCTCACGGGTAATCTTTGCAACTTTCGTTTTGTTCGGAACACCCGAACCACTCTCGATCCCGCAGGCCTTCTTGATGAGAATCGCGGCGGGCGGAGTTTTGGTAATGAACGAGAAAGAACGGTCTGCGTAAACCGTAATCACCACGGGGATGATCAGACCAACGTCGTTCTTTGTGCGCTCATTGAATTCCTTTGTAAATGCCATGATGTTGACACCATGCTGACCAAGAGCCGGACCTACCGGGGGAGCCGGGGTTGCCTTGCCAGCGGGTATCTGGAGCTTAATAAAGCCCGTTACCTTTTGAGCCATTTTGTTGCACCTCCAAAATTCGTGGTAGATGGCGGAACAGCAGCGATTGCGCCGTCCCTCCCACAGGGGCAAGCCCCTCATAATGAGCGGAAGTTCCGCTTATTATACCAATTGTTTACTCAGACACCAGCTCCGCCTGATCAAGCTCAAGCTCCACCGGGGTCTCACGTCCGAACATCGATACCGTGACACGAACACGGTTTTTGTCCAGATCCACTTCTTCGACTGTACCGACAAATCCTTCCAGAGGGCCGTCCACAATATGGACAGAGTCGCCCACCTGGTACGATACCTCTACGGTTTTCTTCTCTACACCCATGCGAGCCACTTCCTCATCGGTAAGCGGGATCGGCTTGGACGTAGGGCCTACAAAACCGGTACAGCCGCGGATATTGCGAACCACATACCAGGATTCATCGGTCAGGGCCATCTTCACCAAAACATAGCTGGGGTAAATCTTGCGCTCCACTTCACGTTTTTTCCCGTCCTTGATCTCTGTAACGACCTCGGTCGGAACGCGGATTTCTTGAATCAAATCCTGAAGCTGACGATTCTCCACCGTTTTTTCCAGGTTGGATGCCACTTTGTTCTCATACCCAGAATAGGTATGAATCACGTACCACCTGACGTCTTCCGGCATAGTTATTTCCTCCGCATACTCACTTCGCAATATTCATAAACAGTCCCAGCAGATTCATAAAAACGGTATCCAGGCCGAAAATGAACAGGCCGATAATCAGAATCATTGCCAGAACCACGCCGGTATTTTTAAACACCGACTTCGGGGTAGGCCAGACAATCTTCTTGAGTTCGCTTTTGCAGTCGCGGAAAAACTTTGCCGCACCCTGGCCAAATCTGACGAGAGCGTTCGGTTTCTTCTCAGCCATCTGTTTTCTCCCTCCGACTTACTTCGTTTCCTTATGAACAGTATGCTTCTTGCAAAATCTGCAGTACTTATTCATCTCAAGCCTGTCCGGGTCGTTCTTCTTGTTCTTCATTGTGTCATAGTTACGCTGTTTGCACTCTGTGCAGGCTAATGTGACTTTTACTCTCATGACGGCACCTCCCGTTTCACGGAAAATTATTGGATCCGTAAAGGACCACGGCCTCCCTCTAAAAGGGCGCAAAAAAATAACCCCTTATTGAGGTATTATATATTGTAACATAGATTCATCCGGCGGTCAACTGTTTTTTTCACATACTGAAAAGCGGAGCGCGCCCGCCCGCCCGCTCGGCCGGCGGCAGGGCACACCCGGTTTTTATGCTTATACATGGTCATCCAGCGTCTGAAGCATCTCGCCGCTGTACTTCGGCTTCTTTTTCTTCTTTTCGGGCCGGACTTTCTTGCCCTTCAGCGCCTTCGCCTTGGCGTACACCTTGGCAAGATCCTCGCTGAAGTTTTTGCTCAGGTTCTCAAGCGCCTGCTGGTCGTTGATCCCGTTGAGCAGAACAATGGTAATGATCGAGCGAACGTCCATATCGCCGTTCTTGTACATATCATTGAGAACATTGCACAGCTTTTTAAACGGATCGCTGTCCGGGTGGGCTTTGGCAAGCTGCTCTACGCGGCTCACCACATGCTCGCGTGTAAAAGTAACGCTGCGCACTGTTTTGTAGGTTCCCTTCTCCTGCGCAAGCTCGCCGCGCAGCTCCGGGAAAATGCCGGCCAGACGGTTGAAGAGGAACTGAGGATCAATCGCTGCGTCCTCATCCTTTTTCTTTTTCTTTTTCTGCTGGCGCACCAACTCCTTGCGGTCGCTGCCGCCCAGTGTTTCCGCAAAATCCTCCGCAATGCTCGACGCATAGGCCGCACTGTCGGCTTCGGGGTCAAACGCCCATGTGGAAAGTTTTTTCCACTGGTTGTCCGGCTTGCCGTCGGCTACCCCACAGGTGCGCAGATGAAACAGCCCTGCTTCGCGCTCATACAGTACGCTGTACACTGCATCCTCACCGAGATATATCGCAGCTTGTCCCTGTTCCTCCCGCACGTCCCCCTTTCTTTCGAATCCTTGCTCCAAAAGAACGGAACGCACCTTTTCGGCAATCAGGTCAAATGCTTTTTGTTCCAACTATCATCACTCCTGCTTATGATTCGCCCGGGCGCAGCCCGTGGATGGTTCTGTTTTGAAAATACATAGTTTAGTATACACTACTTTTCACAGATTGTCACTAGGGCATGTCTGTAAATTTCAGCGGGGATGCCAAACGCCGTTTGACCCGGCGGATAGACGGAGCAGAACATACGTGATATGATAAACAAGAAATACCGCGGCACCGAAAACAGCCCGAAAGCCGTACTGTAAAACGTGCGGTTCTGAGAGCCTGTGTTAGCGGTACATAACAAACAGCTGCAGAAAGTGAGGAAGCACGTTGAAAGAGCATATTTATTATCATTGGAAAAAAATATTGGGTGATGTTCTGATTGCCCTGCTGCTACTGCTGGCCACTAAAATACCGGATTTGGTGTTTGACCGGATGTTTTCTTCCATCAGCAGCGATATGGCCGTAATTTTTGCGGCCCAATATTTTTTAATCTGCCTCAGCTGGTTTGCCCTGCTTGCTTTTGCCGCGTCTCGCATTCCCAAAATTCTGAGAGGCGAATACCGGGAATAATCCGCTCCGGAATCCCGCGAATTTCGCATTGCGCCCGCACCCCACTTGTGCTATGATATATATTTGAAATATTGTATCTTACCGCAGTGCATGAACCGCGCTTCCGCCGGCGTATCATAATACCATACGCACCTATTCGGAGCGCCACGCGATTTTGCAAGGATACGGAGGGAATATCATGTCAAAAACAACTGTCGCCGTTCTGTTTGGCGGCTGCTCTACCGAGCATGAGGTCTCGCGTGTTTCGGCGGCCTCTGTGATTCAAAATATCCCGCAGGACAAATACGACGTCGTTCCGGTCGGCATTACCAGAGAAGGCCGATGGCTGCTGTTTTCCGGCGAGACTGCCGAGCTGCCCGACGGAAGCTGGGAACAAAATCCCGCAAACCGCCCCGCTTTCATTTCGCCCGACCGCACGGTTCACGGCATTCTGGCCCAGACCGAAACCGGCCTTGAAACCATCCCCGTGGATGTGGTGTTCCCGGTGCTGCACGGCAAAAACGGCGAGGACGGCACGCTGCAGGGCCTGCTGCAGATGGCGGGCATTCCATTCGTCGGCTGCTCGTCGCTCGTTTCCGCGGTGTGCATGGATAAGGCGATTACCAACAGCCTGCTCGAAACTGCCGGAATCCCCCAGGCGCATTACCTGTGGTTCTTTACCGATAACTATCTTACCGGCGCAGAGAAGATCCGGGGGAAGATCGAAGCGCGCCTTGGCTACCCCGTATTCGTAAAGCCCGCGAACTCCGGCTCCTCTGTCGGGGTCAGCAAAGTCACCCGCCCCGAGGATCTGGACGCCGCCATTCAGCGCGCGGCCCGCGAGGACATCAAGGTCGTCGTGGAGGAAGCCATCGTCGGGCAGGAGGTCGAGTGCGCCGTTCTGGGTCTTTCGCGGCCCGAAGCCTCGGTCGTGGGTGAAATCGCTTCCGGCGCGGAATTCTATGATTATGACGATAAATATAAGAACGGCGCGGCAAAGCTGTTCATCCCCGCCCACATTCCGGAGGAAACCGCCGAAGAGGTGCGGGAAAACGCGCTGCGGGCCTACCGCATGCTTGGCTGCAGCGGTCTTGCGCGCGTAGATTTCTTCGTTCGCAAGAGTGACGGCGCCGTTCTGCTCAACGAGCTGAACACCCTGCCGGGCTTTACCAGCATCAGCATGTACCCGAAGCTCTGGGAGGCCTCCGGCCTTTCTTACCCCGAGCTGCTCGACCGCCTGATTCAGCTGGCGTTTGAGAAAGTGTATTTCTAACCGCGGTACTTCCGGTTTGCCGGAGGATACCGGAAGGAGAGGACGTTCCATGAGGGAAAATTATTGGATCAATATCGTCGGCCGGCAGAAAATTGACGATGACGTGGGTGAAGTGACGCTCACAACGCTCGGCTCTTACGTGACCAAGGGCGATACCCGCTTTATCGTCTATAAGGAATACGACCCGGACCGCAACAATGCGGCCACCACCTCTGTGCTGAAGGTAGACGGCGGCAATACCGTTACCCTGATGCGCGGCGGCGGAAACACCCGGCTGATCCTCGAAAAGGGGAAGCGCCACCAGTGTCAGTACGATACCGGATTTGGCGCGCTGCTGGTCGGTGTGTTCACCAGCGAAGTGGATTCCCGCCTTCATGACAAGGGCGGCGAGCTGGCCGTGAATTATACGCTGGACATCAATGCGGATTTGTCCAGCATCAATGAAATCCTGATAACCATCAAGGAGGCAGAACAGAAAGATGTCGAAACTAGTACAGCAAGCCACTGATGAGCTGAGAGAAGCCATTCTGAACGCCGTGGGGCGCGCGGTTGCCGCGGGAGAACTGCCCGCAGAACCGATGCCCGCCTTTACGCTCGAAATCCCGGCCGACCGCGCCCACGGGGACTGGTCCGCCAACGCCGCGCTGGTCTCGGCCCGCGCGTTCCGTCTGCCCCCGCGCAAAATTGCCGAGCTGATCACAAAGCATTTGGTGCTTGACGGCACCTATTTCGACCGCTTTGAAATCGCGGGCCCGGGCTTTCTGAATTTCTTCTTCTCTTCCCGCTTTTATGTGGATGTGCTGAAGGACGTTACCGCGTTGGGCAGCGACTACGGCCGCAGCGATTACGGCAAGCGCAGGCGTGTGATGGTGGAATTTGTTTCCGCCAACCCCACCGGCCCCATGCACATGGGCAACGCCCGCGGCGGCGCGCTCGGCGACTGCCTTGCCGCTGTTCTGGATATGGCGGGCTTTGAGGTATGGCGCGAGTTCTACGTCAACGACGCCGGCAATCAGATTGAAAAATTCGGTTCCTCTCTTTCCGCACGGTACCAGCAGCTCTTTTTGGGCGAGGACGCCGTGGAATTCCCCGAGGACGGCTACCAGGGCGAAGATATTAAGGATAACGCGAAGTTATACGCAGATGCGTTCGGCGACAAGCTGATGCAGTGCGATGAAGAAACCCGCCGCAGCGAGCTGGTGGAATATGTACTGCCCCGCAACATCCAGAAGATGCAGGACGACCTGAAAAAATACCGCATCGAATACGACCAGTGGTTTTTGGAAAGTACGCTGCACAATAACGGCGAGCTGAAGGAAGCGCTCGATCTGCTGACTCAACGCGGCTTCACGTATGAAAAGGACGGCGCACTGTGGTACCGCGCCACCGATTTCGGTGCGGAAAAGGATGAGGTGCTCGTCCGCCAAAACGGCAACCCCACCTATTTTGCGGCGGACATTGCATACCACCGCAACAAGATCGAAAAGCGCGGCTATGATCTGTGCATCGATGTATGGGGCGCCGACCACCATGGCCATGTGGCCCGTTTGAAGGGCGCGCTCGACGCCATCGGCCTTTCGGGCAAGCAGCTCGACGTTGTGCTGATGCAGCTCGTCAAGCTCACCCGCGACGGTCAGGTGGTGCGCATGAGCAAGCGCACCGGCAAGGCGATTCAGCTGGCTGATCTGCTCGACGAGGTGCCCGTGGACGCGGCGCGCTTCCTGTTTAATATGCGCGAGCCGAATTCGCAGATGGAATTCGATCTCGATCTGGCCGTGCAGCAGGATTCCCAGAATCCCGTATACTATGTGCAGTACGCCAACGCCAGAATCTGCAGCATCCTGCGGAATCTGGAGGGCGACGGCATCGCCCCGCGCGCCTGCACCGACAGCGAACTGGCCCTGCTGACCGCACCGGAAGAGCTGGAGCTGATCCGGCATCTGTCGTCGTTCACCGAAGAGATCGTGCAGGCGGCCAAGGATTACGATCCGGCGCGCATCAACCGCTATGTAATCACACTGGCGACGCTGTTCCATAAATTCTACAACACCTGCCGTGTGCGCGGCGAGGAAGAAAGCCTGACGGCGGCCCGACTGGCCCTCTGTACGGCAGTTTCCACCGTGATTCGCAATGTGCTTTCCATGTTCAAGATTTCAGCGCCTGAATCGATGTAACGCTGAAAAACAACTCTCAGTTTTAAATTTTATTTTTATGGAAAAGCTTTTTACCATAAAAGTTCGGATCAATTTCAGGAGGATGTCATCATGAATGTTCCTTGGAGGCTGCCCTTCCTTTTGGGCGGCCCTGCCGCGGAAGATTTTCACGTTTCTTCCGCCGGCGACGATCTGAGTGCAGAACAATGGCTGCTTCAGAACGGTGAGCTTCTGCGGAAAAAGCAGGAGGAGTGGCTTGCTGCCGGAATCGGCGGCCTGTGCGCCCCCACCGCCTTTTCTCACGCCTTTTCGCCCGACCACCGCGAGGCTTTGCGCGAGCAGGTGCGCCTGCTGAACGCGGGTCTTCTGGAGATCACCCGCAGCGCCGCACAGCGTTTCGGGGTTCCGGTAGGCGCCCGGGTCGGCAGCAGCGGGCTGTTTGTGCCACCCTATGGACAGGCGGATTTTGATGACATTTACAACGGCTACCGCGATCAGATCCGCGTGCTGGAGCAAAGCGGCGCCGAGTTCGTGCTGATCGAGAACCAGTCCTCCATGGCAGACATGCGGGCGGCGGTACTTGCCTCGCGCACCTCCGATTTTCCGGTCTTTGTCACCCTTTCGGTGGACGAAAGCGGCAAGACGCTCACCGGCGGCTCGTTTTTATCCGCCGTGATTACTCTGCAGGCCATGGGTGTAGAGGCGATCGGCCTCGGCGGTTTGATGTCCCCGCTCGAGATGCTCCCGCTGCTGAAGGAGGTAATGCCCCACGCATCGGTTCCGCTTTGCGCGATCCCCTCTGCCGACGGGCTCTCGCCCGAAGAGTTTGCAGACCAAGCACAGGCCCTGCTGCGTGCCGGGGTTCCGGTGCTCGGCATCGGCGGCGACCAGACCCCCGAACATTGGCGCGCGCTGCACCAATGCGCGCAGGAGCCGTTGGCTTTTGAATCGGATTATGCCGACGCGGACTGCTACGCGTCCGCAACGGAGACCGAAGCCTTCTTCCTTGGCAGCGACATCACCCTGAGCGAACCGATCGAATGCTCCATCGCTCTGGAGGAGGATTTGATCGATCTGGACGACGAGCAAGTGAACGCCGCGCTGATCGAACTGAACACGCTGGACGACGTGATGCTGCTTTCTCAATTCGGTTCCGTCACACGCCTGCCGCTGGCTGTGCACACAGACAGCCGCACAATTTTAGAGGCGGCCCTGCGCTACGTACAGGGGCGGCTGATCGTAGACACCAACTGTCAGATCGACCTGGAGCTGATCGAACGCACCGCAAGCAAATACGGCGCAATTGTATATTGATCAAAAGAGGCCGCGAAGAAAATCTTCGCGGCCTCTATCATTTGAAAAGGATGAACTTGTTCTTTGCTTTCTCAGGCGAACCGTACCGGATTCGGCCGGTTCTGATCCGTCATCGAACCTTTGGCGAAAATCAGCCGATGAACTCCTGAGTCCAATAGCTGCCATCAGAAACGTAGCCCACACCGATTTCGGTATAAGAGCTGTTCAGAATGTTGGCTTTGTGTCCGGTAGAATTCATCCAGCCTTCCATGACGGCTTCAGGAGTACGGTAGCCCATGGCGATGTTCTCGCCCGCGGTGCGGTAGGTAATCCCAAACTGCTTCATCATGTCAAACGGAGAACCGTAGGTGGGGCTGGTGTGCGAGAAGTAGTTTTTATCGTGCATATCCTGAGATTTTGCTCTTGCAACCTCAGACAGTTTCAGGTTCATGGTCAGGGGCTTCAGGCCAACCTTGGCACGCTCCTGATTGACCAGCTCAACAACGCGCTCCTCATAGGTCAGCGTGTCGGAGGGCTTTGCGGAAGAAACCGCGCTGGAGCTCGACTGGCTGGAGGAAGGTGTGCTAGAGGAGGGTGTGCTGGAAGAGGGCTTGCTGGAAGCCGGAGTGCTCGAAGAAGGCGTGCTGGATGTGGACTGGCTGCTGGAAGAATCAGCAGGCTTGCTGGAGGACGGCTTGCTGCTGGAAGAAGAGCTGGAGTTGCCGCAGTTCTTCTGAGAAGTCAGGCTGTCGGGCACCGAAACACCGCAGCGCTCAAGCAGCTGACGGAAGCAGTTGGGCACGTTGATTGTGCTTCCGGTAGTAGTAGTGGTCTTTGCAGTTTCTGCCTGCTTGCAGGAGACCTTATCCAAAACAGCGGAGAGATCCGGAATCGTGGAGGATGTCGGGCAGGTGCTGGTAGTCTGTGCCTTCACCACAGTGTTGATGCAGTTAGAGGAACCGGAGGAAGCCTTGGCAGCTGCGGTAGTCTTGGCCGCTGCGGTGCTTACTGTGGTCTGCGGGCAGGATTTGCTCTTTCCGGCAGATGCGAGCGCCTGGCTGACCGCCTTTTCTACTGCACTGGAAGGTGTGGTTGTATTCTTTGTAACCGTGCTGGTGGGGCAGGATTTTACTCCGCCCGAGGTCGGTACGGCTTGCTGCTGATAAGCAACCGCGGATACTGTAGCGGTGGAACCAATTGCAACCGCTAATACGGCGACGTATAACTTACGTAGTTTCATACTATGTACCTCCTTGAAAAAGCTTGTAATAAGTTGTCATAATTGTAACACTTTTGTAACTCATTGCAAGCTGTAAATTCTTCCAGCTTTCTTTCCGGAATTGCACAGACCCAAAAACGGTGCTAAAAAAGCGGCGTCAGACGACCTGTATTTTACGGAATTTTATTTTGAAAAACCTGCCTGAAAGTGCCCCCAGAGCCGGCGGACCAGTGCTTTGGCTTGTAAATAATGTTAAAAGCTGTATCTTCTGGCATTTCGCTTTTCTCGGCCGTTTCTTTCCGCTATAATGAAAGAATCAACCGTAGGAGGGACTTTCGTTCATGCAGGAACCTTATTTTATATTTGATCTGGATTCAACCGTCACTCAGGAAGAGCTGCTGCCGCTGTTGGCACGGCAGATCGGAATGGAAGAAAAATCGACTGAGATTACAGAGCAGGCCAGACGCGGCCTTCTCCCCTTTGAAGAAAGCTTTCGGCTGCAGATTGAACTGCTGCGCCAAATCCCTGTGGAAGACGCCCAAAAGATCGCCGCAGAGATCGCTCTGAATGATCGGCTGGCTGCCTGGATCCGCGCTCATCGCGAACGCTGCTTTCTGGCAACAGAACACCCCGACGTATGGACACAGACGCTGCTGCAGCGTCTTCAAATGGAAGGCCGCTGCTTTTCTTCCAAAACCATCACGAGAAACGGATACATAGACCGGATTTCCTATTATCTAGACAAAAAAGAGATTGTCGGCCATTTCCCCACTCCTCTTGTGGCTGTCGGCGACGGCGCCAGTGACGCCGAAATGCTGCATCTGGCCAGCGTAGGGATTGGCTTTGGCGGATCGCGTCCGATTGCGCCCGCCGCGCGCGACAACGCCGATTACTGTGTTTTTGACGAACAGCAGCTCTGTGCTCTGCTCGATCATCTGGCCTGCCCGCAGCCGATTGCATCCGCAGCGGCTCCATCTTTTCTGCGGCCTTAAGATTTACGTACGTTTTTAGAAGTAAAATGAAAGAGCAGTAAGAAAACAGAGCCGTGTAGAAGAGGTAATTCTACACGGCTCTGTCCATTTTTTTATGGTATCAACAGACCGACGGCCGTTATAGTCCGCACTGATAGATCCTTGCGCTTTCTCCCCAAGGATGGTACCCCTGCGCAATGTACTCAAACCC
>JAEXDU010000155.1 GCA_023401495.1 Bacillota bacterium | reverse complement strand
GCGGTCGGCAACCTGATTTACGGCTACCGGCTGGGCCTTACCATGACGGCAGAAGCTTTTGTCGGCATGGACGATTTGATTTTCGGCAAAACGGACAACTAGGAATAAAAGAAATCCCAACATTTCTTATGCCACGAATAACATAAAAAGGTCGCCGGCACAGCCGGCGGCCTTTCCCTTTTTACACACATTTTTCAAACAAATCGGAACAGAAAACGCAGGGTTAATTCCCCCGAACCTCCGTAGGCGTTTTCCCATAGTATTTTTTGAAGCAGACCGAAAAATAGCGCTGGTTGTTGAAGCCCGTCTGCTCCGCGATCTCCTGAATTTTCAGCTTGGCGGCGGGGTCCTGCAAAAGCTTCAGGGCTTTTTCCATGCGGATGCGCGTCAGATACTCCACAAAGGACTCCCCGGACTGCTGCCGGAAAATTTGGCGCAGGTAATTGGAGCTGATATACAGCACCGAGGCGACGTCGTCAATGTTGAAGCTGCTGTCGGCAATATGGTCGCTGATGATGTGCTTGGCCCGGTTGACGAGGGAATGCCCCTTTTCCTGATTCAGCTTTTGGTAGCGCGAGACAACGTTGCAGATGAACAGCTTGAACCAGCTCAGGCAGCTCTCCATATCTTTTGTAGCGAACAGACCGTCGAAATGGACGGGCAAATCCGCTTTTTCCGCGTAGGTGACCTGAAGCTCCCGCAAAATCAGCACCGTCAGCTTCAGAAAATAGGTTTTGATATATTCGAATTTCACATTGTCAAAGCTGGCCGCCTGCTCTGCCATGCGGTCGATCAGCTCAAGACAATGGCTGTAAGACTGATATTTCACGCTTTGCAGCAGGTTCTTTTCCAGCTCGCTGTCCATCCGGAATTCCTGGTCCAGGTTGGGGGAAATATCCTCATAATTGCGAATCGAATCCGCGGGCTGCCCGACATCGGACAAAAGCGTGTTGACCGCCTCCCGGTAGGAGGAACGGATTCCCTCGGCGCTGTTGTACTGGCGGCCGAGCGCGCCGCTCACCAGCAGGCCGGTATATTTCTTCGCGCTGGCCAGAAATTTGTTCAGGGAGGCGTTGGCCGCGCGGAACAGCCGGTTGGTGTCGGGTTCGTCAGAAACGAGGATCAAAACCTCGTCTGAGCTGCCGAGCATTCTGTGATACACGCGTATTTCGGGCGGAAAGACGGTATCGATCACAGCCGGGAAGAAATTGGCGAACTGCTCCGCCTCGCTCTGGTATTCCTGCGCGTGGGCTCTTACCTTCAAAACAGCCACGGTATAGCTTTTGCCCGTCAGGTCCAGATCGACCAGCCGGGCCTTTTCCAGAATCCGCTCCCCGCTCAGCTCCTCATGCAGGATGGAATGAAAAAACCGCTCCCGCAAAATGGGAAGATTTTTCTGATACTTGTTCATCATCTCGTTGATGTTATTCAGAAACGTATCGTGCTGAATGATTTCATCCAGCAGCTTCTGCGTGATCTGTTTGATCTGGGCCGGCAGAATCGGCTTGATCAGGTAATCCCCCACGCCCAGCCGCACGGCGTTTTGCGCGTAGGAAAAATTCTCGTGCGCGCTGATGATGACCACTTTCGGCGAATACCCGTTCTGATGCAGCGTCTGAATCAGCTCCAGCCCGTCGCAGCGCGGCATGGCAATATCGGTAAAAACAATATCCGGATGCTCTTGCTCAAACAGCTCATAGGCCTCCAGGCCGTCCTTCGCTGTCCAGACAGACTCGATGCACGGGAACTGCCGCAGCAGGTATTTGCGGATTCCCTCCCGGGTGATTTCGTCGTCGTCGGCAATCAGCAGACTGTATTTGTTATCCATCAAAATTCTCCTCGCTGTTCGGCGGCTCCAAAAGTTCCCACTGCGGAATCCGCAGAATCGCCCGCGTCCACTTTCCGGCCTCACTCTCATACACAAGCCCGTATTCGTCGCCAAAATAGAGCTTGATGCGCTCGTTCACGTTATAGATGCCGTACCCGTCCTTTGGGACAAAGCTGCACACGGAAAGCTGCTCGTTGATCTTTTTCAGCTGCTCCGGCTCAATGCCCGCGCCGTTGTCGCGCACCTCCAGCACAATGTTGGTCTGCTCATCCTCCCAGACACGGATCGAAATATCCTTCTGCGGCCGGTCGCTGCTCTGTACCCCGTGGAAGATGGCGTTTTCCACCAGCGGCTGCAGCACCAGCTTGAGGATCAGGCGATCCATCAGGCTTTCGTCCAGCTCAAAGTGGTAGCTGATAGAATTCCCGTAGCGGATTCTCTGAATCGCCAGATAGCTTTTCACCTGCTCGATCTCGTCGTTGATGCGGATCACGGATTTGGTGCCGCGGATGCGGTATTCATAAAACCGGGCCAGCTCCGCCGAAAGCGTGCTGATTTCTTCGGATTTGCCCTCCTCCGCCAGCCAAATGATGGAATTGAGCGTGTTGTGCAGAAAATGTGGGTCGATCTGCGCCTGCAGCGCGTTCAGCTCCGCCTTGCGCTTTAGGGTCTGCTCGCGCTTGACGTTCTCTTTCTCCACCTTCAATTGTCCGATGGTCAAATTCAGCTCGCGGACAAAGTTCCCCAGCTTCTCCACCATGTCGTTAAAGCAGCGGGCCAGCCGGCCTACCTCGTTGTTGTAGCCGTACTCGTACCGCATGGTAAAATCGCCCTTTGTCACCGCCAGCATCGACTGCTGGAGCTGTTCCAATGGGCGGATGATCCGGATGGAGAAGAACAGCGAGAAGGCTCCCGCAATCACTGCCGAAAGAACGATCAAAAACGCGACCAGGTATCGGCTGCTGTTGAGCGCCGCCTTATTCTGGGATTTATCGGAAAACACGACCACCACCCAGTTGCTGGAATCCAGGCAGTCGGCCGAAACGATGTAATCGCGGTTGTTCTCGTCCCAGTGAGAAAGCTTCGGGCGTATCGTGATTTTGTCACGGTACGCCTGTGTATCGATGGCCCCATTCGAGGCGATCAGCCTTTTATTTGTATCCACCACAACAACGTCCTCGCCGCCTATGATGCTTTTGGAGAGGTATTTGTCCATTTCATTGCTGTCGATGTTGATGATCAGGTACACCTCGCCGAAATAGCCGGAAAGATTCACCCGCACCACAAGCGGGATGACGTATTTGTCGCCCTTGAAAATCTCGTCCTTCATCTTCGCGCTTTTGTAAAGAACGGGGCCTCCGTTTTCATGATATTCGCGGTACAGGTCAGATTTTAGAAAATCAAACCCGGTCTTGGGGTAAGACGCAAGATCATAAAAGGTTCCCTTTGGGGTGTATACATACACCGAGCTGATGAAAGGATCGCTCATCTTGATCTCTGAAATAAAGCCGTTGATGCGGGTCATGGTGAGCGCGTACTGATACTCGTTGTTCCCCAACAGGAACTCCCGCAGGGTGGTGGTATACGACGGGCCGCTGACCAGCGTATACACCCTGCTGATGATCGAACGCAGGCGCTCATCCATATATTTGCTGATCTGGAACGACAGGGACATCGCGTGGTCAGAAAGGCTCTGTTCCAAATCCCGCGAAATGTTGCGGTAATAAGAAACCGAGAAGATTCCCGATACAGCCACCGAAAGAGCGACGCTTAAAAGAATGATTCGATTCCTTAAAGACATGCTCCTGAAATGATTGATCATAAGAATCTCCCCGGCATTCCATTGATCGCAGGACTCAGCCCTTTACGGCTCCGGCTGTCAGCCCCGCAATGAATTGTTTATTCGTGAAGAAATAGAGGGTCAGTACAGGAATAATCGCGAGCGACGCGCCCGCCAGCATGATATGCCATTCCGCGGCGGCAAACACGCTGTATTTGAGCTGAACAACCGCTACCGTGAGGGTTGTGAGCTTCTTGTTCGACATGGTCAGAACCAGAGTGGTGATGTAATCGTTCCACGTATTGCGGAAGGTAAAGAGCGCCACCACGCCCAGAATCGGCCGCACCAGCGGCACAATGATCTGCCACCAGGTTCTGAAAATGCTGCAGCCGTCAATGCGCGCGGCCTCATCGAGCTCTTTCGGCACACCCTTGACAAAGCCCATCACCAGAAAGACATTGGCGATCTGCCCGCCCGTCAACACCAGCACCAGCGACAGCATCGATTTGCTCATGCCGACCTTGTCAAGCAGCTGCATGATCGGGAACAGCGCGACCGAACCGATGGAAACGAACATCATGGCGCCGTAAGAAACCATCATCAAACGCTTGCCGACAAAATCGAACCTGGCCAATATGTAACCGGAAAGCGAGGTCGTAATCACGGCCAGCGCCATGGTGGCCAAGCTGACGATCAGGCTGTTTTTGCCATACTGCAGAAAATTGGATTTGACAAAAGCGGTATAGTAGTTTTCCCACTGGGGTACCGCGGGCAGAACGGAGCTGCCCAGGTTCAGCTCGGCGTTCGTTTTCAACGAACCGAGCAGTGCATATAATACAGGATACACCGTAAAGACAATTAGTACAAGTATAATGGCCCAGGAAATAAGCCTTCCCAGTAAAATTCCGATTTTTTGCATCTGTTTCCACCTGCTTTCCGGGATTGCCCCTGCCCTTAATACAGATCATCCAGCTTTCTGGCAAGCACCAGATAAATGACCGTCACAATGCCGACGATCCCCGCGGCGACAACGCTGACCGCGGCGCCGTAGCCAAACTGGGTAACGATCATGGAGCCGGGAGCGATGGGGAAGAAGAACTGGTACGCGTACAGGAACATGATCATGGTCGCGTTGACGGGGCCGCCCTCCGTCAGAACCATCACGGTGCTCATATCCTGGAACGCGATCACGATCGAGAGCATCAGGATCATTTTCAGGATGGGGCCGAGCATCGGCAGAGTGATGTACCAGATGCGCTGCCACCAGTTCACACCGTCCAGATTGGCGCTTTCGTAGGTTTCTTCCGAAATCCCCTGCAGACCTGCCAGAAAGTAGATCATATAGTTGCCGAGCCCGCCCCAGATGCCGATGATGATCACCGTCAGCATGGCGTAATCCTGCCCCAACCAGTTGATGGGAAGCTCTGACAGGCCGAGCTTCATGATGTATTTATTGACCTCGCCATTATAAACGTTGAACATCAGGTAAAAGACCAGCGCCATCACGGCGGAGCTCATAATGGTAGGCAAGAATAAGGTCGCGCGTAAAAAGCCCGCGCCCTTGAGTGTTTTCTGATTTAGCATCAGCGCCGAGAAAAAAGCGAGCGGAATCACCAGCCCGATTTTACCCGCCGCATAGATGAAGGTGTTTGTGACGGACCTCCAGAAAACGGGATCGTTGGTAAACAGCCGTTTGAAGTTTTCAAACCCGATAAAAACCGGCGCTCCGGTACCAAGGCCCCCGTAAGAATAAAACATGAACCGGAAGGTCCAGATAATGGGGTATACGGACAGCAGCAGGAAGAGAAACAGATTCGGCGCCAGCATCCCGTAAATTTGCAGGCTCTCTTTTAAGTCCCTTTTTGCCCTGATCTTTTTCATCGATTCCGGCCCTCCTTTCAAAGTATCACGCAGAGATTTTAGATTTTTTATGCGGAGCGCCACCAGACGCTCCGCATAAATCCGGGGAAAAACGCAGGCCGTTGCAAATCACACCATACAAAGCGGCCTGCGCCGTAACAGAAGGAGCTTATGTGATTGATCAGCCGTTGGGATTGGCGGGATCCCAGTTTGCAATTTTCAGCTCTTTGCCCTTGCCTTCCTGAATTCCTTTTTTCAGGGCGGCGTTGTAGCGGTCGGTCAAAGCCGTGAGGCCGGCCTTGATGTCTCCTGTGCCAAGAATCATTCCGGCAAGGTCGGTATACTGATCGTTGCCCTCTACGATAACGGCCTGGCTGTTCAGCTCCTGCGGGGTGGCAGGCCAGAACTTATCGGTCGCGCCGAGCAGTCCGTTTTCTTTGCCCTTCAGAATTTCGGGGGCTTTTACCTGGCTCTTCAGGTCGTCTACCATGACGCTGCCGAGGCCGGCTTCATGGTACGCCTTGACGAAATCATCCGAATAGAACAGGTCGTTGCAGGCTTTCCACGCTTTTTCGGGGGCCTTGCAGGTCTTGGTGATCATGTAGCCCTTATAAGGCTGAATCGACTGGGAGTACACTTTGCCGTCGATGGTGGGCAGCTGCGCCACGTTCCACTTTTCATTGGTTGGGAACTGGCTGGCATACACGCCGGGGTCTGCGTGCGACCAAGAGATGTACATGCCGATCTTGCCCGCCGCAAACTGGGTGCGCAGCGGATCGATATCCAAAGATTCACAGCCGGGGAACGCGATGCCGGTTGTGAAGATGGTGCGGAATTCCTTCACCGCATCCTCATACATCGAGAAGTCGTAGGCTCCCTTGCCAAAATCATAGCCCTGCTTGCTCCCGCCGGAACGCTGCACGATAAAATCGATGGAGCGCTGCAGTGCGGACGAGGGGCTCTTCAGGTTCATCGCGAAGCCGTAAACGCCCTCTCCCTTGAGCTTGTCGGTAATGATCTTTGCGGTCTGGGTCAGCTCCGCCATGGTTTTCGGGGGCTCTTTGATTCCGCATTTTTCAAAAATGCCCTCGTTGTAGAACAGGCGGCCGGTGCTGCCGAATACAGGTATGTAGTACAGCTTGCCGTCAACGGCGTCAATTCCATTGGAAACAAGGCTCTTATACCGTGCGCGCTGTTCGTCGGTAAGATACTGGTCGATCTCAACATACTGCCCCTGATTGACATACTTGGTGAAAATGTCCGTCATGCCGGAAACGCCCACCAGGTCGGGGCCGCTGTTGGTGGAGTAGGCCATATCCAGAGCCTGCTCAAAGTTGTCGGTGTACATTTGGTAATCGATGAAAATGCCGTCTTTGTTGGTTTCGTTGTACTTGTCGATCCAAGGCTGAATAAAGCTGGCATCTGCGCGGTCTCTCGTCCAGAGAACGAGTGTGGTTTTTTCGGCGTTGTCTCCTCCTGTGCTTTGCGCCGATCCGCCGGAGCTTGGCGTACTGCTCTGGGTACTTCCGCAGCCCGCAAGGGTGCTCATGGCCAAGGCACCGGCCAACAGTACCGATAATACCTTTTTCACTATGAATCCCTCCCAAAAAATTTTGAATCTAAAAAATAGCCTCGTTTTTATTATAGTTTGTTTTATACAATTTACAATTTAAAATACAAAGATATTATGTTCAATTTATGATGGTGCTGCTGCAAAATGGGCAAAAAATAACACCGGGTTTGAAACACCCGGTGTGGAGCACATCAAAAACACGATGTGACAATTTTTCTCATATCTATCTTTTATCTTGCAAAAAATTCCAAATAATGGTAGGATACCCATGTAAGGCATGATTAAAGTGCAAAGCAGGGACGGAGTGCAGCGAACACCCCGCCCCCTGCCTACGGAGAACCGTCCTCCATAAGCAACGGCAAAGCCGCACTATGCAGACACAGTATAACTCATTTTTCCCCTTTTGTATAGGGGATTGCGACAAAAATGGGAATCCCACCAACGCGGGAGTTGTGTATTGCACTTGTGATATAGGCGCTGTGTTTATGGAAGCATTCCCTTTTGGGGATTCCGTATAACACGCGCTTTTTTGTTGCCTTACAGGCAAGCCCCCGGCACGGGCCGGAGAATTTTTTCATGAACATTCTCCCCCGAATCTCATGCTGAGGCGATGTTCTCTGTTCATCGCCAATTCCGGCCCTGCCGCCCTTGTCTGTAAGAGAACCATTTCTGCGCACACCGTTTGTGTGTAGATACCGGCCACCCGGCCGAAGCGCTGTTCCTTTTGAGGAACAGCGCTTATTTTTTTGCAGGGCAGGTTAAACCTGCATGTACGTCGCGGCAGGTTAAACCTGCATATAAGTCGCGGGACAGTTTGAGGAAAGGCTTTCGCTTCGCGCTCCATTCGTCGCGTGTGCGCTGGCTGTTCTCACGCGGAAACAACCAGCCAAATTGTAATTATTTCTTCTTTACAAGTTTCCCGTATGAATTCTTCTGGCGCAAGGCTTGCCCCTCGTGCCGGAGGACATTCTTTACTAAAAAAAGGAAAGTCTTTCGGTTTAGCTTCACCACAAGGATAATACTTCTTTTTTATCTTGGTGTGAAAGAGCGATTTTTCTGTGAGTTGCCTCACGAGGAAATACTGCTGGCGCAGGCTTGCCCCTCGTGCCGGGGCGGGCACTTACTTTCGTGAAAGGACGAAAGTAAGCAAAGGCCTTCCAAAGGACACCTTTGGAATCCGTTTGGGGAACGGTCCCGGAACACGCCGCCGAAAACTACTGAAAAGGCGCTCCAATGAAAATGCCCACTCTCCGAGTTTCATCGAAAAATCAGTCTTGCTGTCCCGTCTGTCGGCGGGCATTTTCAGAGCGCTCTCGTTGGCTCGCAGTCTTTTAGTGCGGCTTCGCCGCATTTTTTGATGCATCCTGTCTGCGGATGCTTTTCTCCTACATTCTCACTGGCCTAGTGTTTGTTGGGGGTATGGATTCGCTGAATTCTTTTGTTGGCTCACAGAATACTTTCTCATATTATTTGCCAACATGAAGGCTTCCCTTATGCACTCGCTTCACGCACAGGCCGTGCCTGTACGTGAAAAAGCACCAGAGCGGGAGCTTCTCCCGGTTTCCAAAGGCAGAGCCTTTGGTCGTTGAGCGGGGGTTCCAAGGGGGAGAGAATCGAAACTCTCCCCTTTGGCGAATCTTTGTTTACTTTCTTTTCGTAAAGAAAGTAAATGCCCGCCCCGGCACGAGGGGCAAGCCCTGCGCCAGCAGAAACCCCACGCGGGGGCACCCGCAGGCAAACTGCGCTTTTACACGCATTACAAAAAAACCTGTAGAAAAAGCAGTCCAGTCTGCCTGCAAATATAAAACCTTCTAAAGAACATGCCACCACCTCAGCATAAGGGCAAGCCCGCGCCAGCAGACAGGCCGCGCCTGCACGCACATCACAAAAAATTCGTAAAAAACATCCCATTCTTTCGCAAACAAAAAACTTCTGTCAGATGAAAAAACTCACCCCACAAAAAAATCCGCCTTTGAACCACCAACCAAATAAAAAAACGGCCTGCGCTCCAAAGAACGCAGGCCATTTAATTAAAAAATAAAAATTTAGAGTTCAGCTACCGCATGCGCGAGCTGCTCCAGCGCCTGCCGAAGCATCGCGCGCGGGCAGGCAATATTGATGCGCTGAAAGCCCTTGCCCTCTTCCCCAAACATAGAACCGGAGTCGAGCCACAGGCCTGCCTTTTCAATGACCAGGCGGTTCAGGGCGTCGTCATCCAGCCCCAGGGCCGTACAGTCCAGCCAGATCAGGTACGTTCCCTGCGGCTCTACCAGACGAATCGACGGAAGATGCTCGCGCAGGTATTCGCGCACAAAATCCAGATTGCCGACAAGGTACTCCTTCAGTTCGTCCAGCCACTGAGCACCGCCCTCATACGCGGCCCGGCAGGCGATCAGGCCCATCACGTTGGCCTGGCTGTATCCGGCGCGATCCAGCTCCGTGCGGAAAGCGCGGCGAAGGCTTTGATTGGGAATCAAAATATTCGAAATCTGCAAGCCCGCCAGATTAAAGGTCTTGGTCGGCGCGGTGCAGGTGATCGTGATCTGCTCGAACTGCGGCCGCAGGGACGCAAACACCAGATGCCTGTGCCCGGGATACGCGAAATCCGCGTGGATTTCATCGGAAACCACGGTCACGCCGTGCTGCAGGCAGATTTCGCCCATCCGCACCAGTTCCTGCTCCGTCCACACACGGCCCACCGGGTTGTGGGGATTGCACAGCAGAAACAGCTTGATCTTCTCACTCTCGATCTTCTTTTCAAAATCCTCAAAGTCGATGGAATAGCCGCCATCGCGGTACACCAGCGAATTGCGCACCAGCTTTCGGTCGTTGGCGAGAATCGACTCCGTAAAAGGATAGTAAACCGGGGTCTGAATCAGCACGGCGTCGCCCGGCTGGGTCAGCGAGCGGATGGCCGCGCACAGCGCGAACACAACGCCCGGTGTTTTAATGAGCCATCCGTTTTCCACATTCCAGCCGTGGCGTGTGGAAAACCAGTTTTGCAACGCTTGAAAATAGCGCTCGTCCGGCTCCGAATATCCGTAGATTCCATGCCGGCAGCGCTCTTCCAGCGCTTCGTTCACGCATTCCGGCGCCGGGAAATCCATATCGGCCACCCAAAGCGGCAGCAGCCCTTCGGGCTTTCCACAGCGGGCGGCGCAATCGTATTTCAGCGAATTGGTGTTCTTGCGGTCATATATGGTATCAAAAGACATAGGGTTCCTCCTGTCCGGTGAATCAGCATAACAAAGCGGGCATCAGTCCTGCCCAAGGGCATAGTCCAGATCGGCGATCAGGTCGGCGGCGTCCTCGATCCCGACGGAAAGGCGCAGGAGCTTGTCCGTGATGCCTTTGGCCTCGCGCTCCTCCGCGGGGATTTCCGCATGCGTTTGCAGCATGGGGTACGTGACCAGCGTTTCCACGCCGCCAAGGCTTTCCGCAAAGTGGATCAGGCTCACCCGGTTCAGGATGCGCTCGGCGGTTTCGCGGCTGTCCACCTCAAACGAGATCATCGAGCCGAAACCGCTGGCCTGCTGTTTCGACAGCGCGTAGTGCGGATGATCGGTCAGACCGGTGTAAAACACCTGGTGCACCTTGCTCTGTTTGGTGAGCCATACGGCGATTTTTTCGGCATTTTGCTCCTGGCGATCCATGCGCAGGGGCAGCGTTTTGATCCCGCGGATCAAAAGCCAGCTGTCGAACGGGGAAAGGCACGCGCCGGTATTTTTATAAACAAAGCGCAGACGCTCGCAGATTTGCAGGTCGTTTGCGATCGCAAAGCCGGCCAGAACGTCGTTGTGCCCGCCAAGGTATTTGGTGCCGCTGTGCACCACAATATCCGCTCCCAGAGTCAGGGGGCGCTGCAGGTACGGCGTTAAAAAGGTGTTGTCCACAATGAGCCAAAGCCCATGAGCGTGCGCAAGCTCCGCCGTTTTCTTCAGGTCGGTCACCTGCATCATGGGATTGGTGGGGGTCTCCACAAAGAGCGCCTTTGTTTCCGGCCGGATGGCAGCCTCGATCTGCTCAAGGTACGAGGTGTTCACCGAGGTAAACGAAAGACCGTTCTTCGCATTGATATGGTGAAACAGGCGGTGCGAGCCGCCGTACAGATCGTCGGAACAAATGATGTGGTCGCCGGGGGAAAACAGCTCCATGACTGCGGAAATCGCCGCCATGCCGGAAGAGAACGCCAGCGCCTCTTTGCCCTGCTCGAGCCGGGCCATGGTTTCCTCCAGGTATTCTCGGGTCGGGTTCTGCACCCGTGAATAATCATACCCGGTACTCTGCCCCACGCCGGGGTGAGCAAAGGTAGCGGTTTGAAAAATCGGCACGGAAACCGAACCGGTTTTGTCATAGGAATGAGAAGAACCGTGTACACAAATCGTATTGAATTCCATAAAAATGCTCCTGCTTGTAAGAACAGGCCCTGCCCTGGGGGCAGAGCCGCGGTGTGTCAGCCGGAAACCATCCCGGCTTTTGATGGCCCGGTCGGACTGGCCAGGGTATGATCAAAACTTAAATATAGAACATAAAGGTATTTTCCTCACGGTGGCGCTCGGCCTCTGTGGCCAGGTCTGCCAGGGTGACAGCGGAAAGGGCGTCGGCGACGGCCTTGTCCAGCTTTTCAAACGCGCTCAGGCGCATGGCTTTTTCAATGTCCGGGGCTTTCTCCACCACGGTGTCTTCCGCCGGTTCAAACAGCGAAAGCTCCACAGCGGACAGTACCTGATACACGGTGATCTGCCGCGGCATTCGCGACAGCTGGTACCCGCCCTGTGCTCCTTTGATGGAGTTGACGAGCCCACCCCTTTTCAAAAGAGAAAAAACCTGCTCCAGATAAATTTTAGAGATTCCCAGCTTTTCCGAAATGCTGATAACGGTAATATATTCTCCGCTCGCATAGGATTCAGACATGCTGACCATTGCGGCAAGAGCATAACGGCCCTTGGCAGAAATCCTCATGAAGCAAAACCTCATTTCATACTTATACTATATGATTTAATGATATTAAAAAACAATCAAAATGTCAATACCTGCAATCAAAAGAAAAATACTTGCTAAAAAACATGCAGGCAGCCGAAAATCGTGCAAGGCAAAAAGGCAGGCGCAGCAAAGGAAGATCGTCCTTACTATTATTATGGGACCGATTTTTCAAAACCAACACAGAAAGTAAAATAATCCCTCAATCATATTGTTCCTCGATACTATTGAAAGTCATTTTGCGGCCGTACAATTCCCGACAATATCAAAAAGAAAAGTCTTTCCGCACAGAGATACTCCGGCGGAAAGACTTTGGAGGAACATTGGGGAAATTGGTCGGAAAGATACTCGGGCGATCAATCCGGGGGAGCTTTCTCCATGGCGGTTAAGATTAGTTGCAGATTTTTCTTCAGGCGCTCGTTGTCGGGGTTCAGGTCCGCCGCACGACGCGCATGCTCCAGGGCTTCATCCATAAGCTTCAGATTCCAGCAGGCGATCGAGCACAAATCCTCTGGAGTGTGGTCCCAGGCATAGCCCATATTGGCAAAATTCTTGGATTTCTCCAAAATGGAAAGCGCCTGCCGGGTTAAACAGTACACCAGGGGCCAGTTTTTCTGCTGGTAGGCCAGCTGTGCAAATTCCACGTAAGGGTCGCGCATTTGGGGTGCTTCAGCGATCGCGCGCAGATACCATCGCGCGGCCTCCCGCGGTTTCCCCAGCATGTTCCAGGAATAGGCGCTCCAGCGCATTGCCGCACTGCGTTCTTCTTCCCATCGGGAGAGGGCGAGATACCTCTTCATTGTGTCAATGCAGCTTTGCCACTGTTTCTTGTACAGATATTCGCGGCCAAGATAATACAGCATGCGGGTGTCTGTGGGATTTTCTTCTACGGCGGTTTCCAGCAAAGGCAGATAAGAGCCCCGGGATTTAATAGGATCGGGATAGTGATCGAGTACCATGTTTTCCACAAAAACGATGTGCTCCGGCATGGGGCCGGTATAGACCAAATACTCATGAACCGGGTAATTCCAGAAGAACCCTTGCCGGGAATGGATTTTCGTGTAATACAGCTGAAGATCCGGGGAGCCGTCTGCATGGTGGCTCCAGTTATACAGGTATTTGGCGCGGGTCGTATCCGGCCGCCAGACTTTTTCCAAATCGGCGCGCCATCCGGGAGAAAGCACCTCATCAAGATCGGTGCAAACGCAGATATCTGCGTTTTCGGGAACGTGAAACAGCGAGAGATTGCGCGCGCGATCGAACCGCCAGGGCCGGACAACCTCCTCATACACCACGGCCCCTTTATCACGCAGACGCTGTACGGTGCCGTCGGTGGATCCGGTGTCGGTTACAATAATTTGATCCGCCTCCCGCATAGAATCCATCCACCGGTCTACAAACTGTTCCTCATTTTTACAAATAGCATATACGCAGACCAAGTAAGACGTTAGGCAACTCCCCCTTTGCTGTGGTGTTGAACGCGCGATCTGGTATCATCGTATGAGATCTCGTTTGTCCATTATTCCTGTGGGCCGCACCTTCCGAAACAAAAGAAAAAACAAGAAGCAGACCCGCTCAGGGCCTGTCTCTTGTTCACCAAATTTCTATTGTGCCTGGCAGGATTCAGGTACGAATTCGATACCAAACAATGGAAACCTCTTGTAAGCAGTTTACAGACCTGCCACAAACGGGGCCACAATCGTGCAGAAGATCGGGTTGACAATGTCGAGCACGATCAGCGCAAAGGGGGTAAACACAACCCAGGCCACATTCGCGGGGCCGTATTCAGAAATAACGGCACGCATGTTCGCCATGGCATTCGGGCCGGAACCCAGGCCGATACCAACATGGGCGGCGGCCATAACAGCGGCGTTGTAATCTCTGCCGCACACCATATAGGTAACGAGCCATACCCACAGGAACATCAGGATGATCTGGCTGGCCAGAACCACAACGAACGCACCGGCGACATCAGCGAGCTTTGTCACATCGATGGTCATCATGGTCATCGCGATAAACAGATCGAGGGTAATAGAGTTGATCACGTCTACCTCTGCCTCATTTACCTCATAGCTGGTGTGGTCGAGAATGTTGCGGATGATCACGCCGCCCAGCATACAGCCGACGAAATAGGGGAACTCAATGGAAGGGACATTCCCCAGCGCAATTGCAATGTAAGAGCCAAGGCCGGCGGAAATGACAACCAGGCAGACGCTGCCCATCAGGCTTTTGGTGTCCAGCGGAGTCACTTCGTTGTCGCTCTGCTTGCTGGCGTCCACTTCGTTCTTGTTCGCGCTGAGCTTGTAGCGCTTGATCAGAAAACGGGAAGCAGGGCCGCCGATCAGGCTGGCGAAAATCATGCCGAAGGTAGCGCCCATAACGCTGATGACGGTCGCATTGGCAGCGCCCAACTCCTCATACAGAGGGGCGATCGCACCGGCGGTGCCTACGCCGCCCATCAGAGACAGCGAACCGAGGCCAAGGCCGAGCAGAGGGTGCAAGCCCAGCGGCTTTGTCAAAAGAACACCCAGAGCGTCCTGGGCCAGAATGGACCCAACCGTCGTAATGGTAATACCAATCAGCAGTTTACCGCCCGCGTTTTTGATCAGCCTGGCAGAAGCGGTCAGGCCGACGGCTGTGAAGAAGATGTCCATAAAGAATTCCTTGAGCACCTTCACATCAAAGTTTACGGTCAAAATCCCACCGTTCTTCAGTAAGGACAGCACGATGCTGACGATCAGTCCGCAGACGATAACGCCCGGGATACAATAGGTCTGCAAAAACTTGACGCGCTTGACGAGTCCCCGGCCGAGCAAGACCACCAGGGCTGCAATCGCGCAGCTTTGCATTACGTCAAAAGATACTTCCACAAAATCTCTCTCCCTTATACTTATGTAATAGCTGTATTCTCTAAAAACAGAAAAGCACGGAAAGACGCCGCCGCATCTGTATTCCGCCGCAAGTGCCGGGAAAAGCCGGCCCCGCCTTTCCCGGCATTTGCACATCCGCCAACCGGCGAAAGGATCATCTTACAGTTCTGTTCGTCAGAGAGAAAACAAAGAACTCCGCCGATCTTCCAGACTTTGTTCTCTGTTTTTGAAAATGAAAGCCGCGAAAAGCGGAAGGGATTGCCCACACTGCCAGCCAGCGCAGAAACGAAAACCAGGGAGTATCAAAAAACGCAAAAGTCTTCTTAAGCTTGTCTAAAAGAAACCAAAATTGATTTGCTAAAATTGCTCCCGATTTTCTTTCACAAGGTTCTTTTGGATCAATTTCACGCTAATGATAACACCGGGTTATTTTTCTGTCAACCAAAGTATGTGCGTTTTTACCAACGAACTTCAAAATAATTACTTTCGCTAAGGCTAAATATACAAATGATGTCTTATTCACATAATAAAGGAATCAAAACAAAATTATTGCCTTAATAAGTTTTGATAACAGAATTATAGTTTATGGCATTTGCATAAAATAAATTCATTATTATTCCATTTATGAAATTCCAAGCCAATCCGCTCCGCAAAGAAATTTTCCAGCAGAAAACAACATAAAAAATCATCTTTAATCAGAGATAATAAAAAGGCTCGGATGGAAAATAGTATATTGTGGAATATACAAAACCCCAGAAGAAAGATCTGATAAAAAGCCAGATTTTTTAAGGAGGATGTACAAAACTGCTCGCCAAAACTTTAAATAACAGGTTTTGCAAATTTTATAACCTGCATTTCGCGTTAAGGTGCTACCAATATAAATCCATCTGTGTAATATTTTGTAGAAACTGCTTCTCTAAATTCTTCTAAAACAAGGAATCTAAAAAATAATCAAACTGCACAGAAAAAAGACCCTGTCGCGGCGGATGATACCGTCCCGACAGGGTCTTTGACTGCCGTTTCTGAAAAAGATTGTGTGATCAGCCTGATCGGCTTCCAAATTCTCTGTTACGGAAAAGAAAATTCATCCGGCCGCGGAGAGTCGGATTGGTTGAGGGATTCATAAAGGAAAGGAGGCTCGGAAAATTCCGAGCCTCCCCCAAAACGGTCTACAAGTTATTCGATCGTAAGCCCAGCACTGGCAAAGCCAGTAATGATCGTAGCAAGGTCGATACCTGCAGTTACCGCTGCCGAGAATACCAGCATGAGGCGGGTACCAGCTACAACCGGTATGGCAAGACCAGTTGTCAAGCCACTGCTGTTCGTACCGATGGCAACCACTCCAGTAAGCGGGGGAGCCAGTGTGACAAGCGCACCCGCTACCGGTGTAAAGACGTTGCTCGCTGCGGGAGCAGAGTACAACTGCGCTGTGAGCGTAACAGTGGAACCAACCAGAGTTGCCGCTACAGAAAGGCTGAAATCAGCCGCGATGGCCGTTACTGTACCATCACGCGGAGTGGAGAAGGCCATGTTGGTGAGACCGGTGGTATCAATTGTACCGCCAACCACACTCAGGCCTGCAATTGAGTTACCGAACCCAACGGCAGTGGTCGTACCTGCCAATCCACCCAGAACTGTAGTCAATACTGCGGGAATACCCGAAGCAAAGGGAATAACCGCACCAGCGCCTGCCGGTCCAGTGGGTCCCGTAGGTCCAGTGGGACCAATCGGTCCGGTAGGACCGGTGGGGCCGATATCGCCTACTGCGCCCGCAGGGCCTGTGGGGCCGGTAGGACCTTCAGGTCCGATCGCGCCCGCTGCACCTGTCGCGCCGGTAGGTCCGGTGGGGCCGACAGCGCCTGTGGCGCCCGTTGCGCCCGCAGGGCCGGTGGGGCCGGTAGGACCTTCAGGTCCGGTAGCGCCCGTAGCTCCTGTTGCGCCGGTAGGTCCTGTGGGACCGACAGCGCCTGTGGCACCCGTTGCGCCCGCAGGGCCGGTAGGACCTTCAGGTCCGGTAGCACCCGTGGCTCCTGTTGCACCCGCAGGGCCTGTGGGACCTGTAGGTCCGGTAGCACCTGTTGCGCCTGTGGCACCCGTAGCACCTGTTGCACCTGTTGCGCCGGTAGGTCCGGTGGGGCCGGTAGCGCCCGTTGCACCTGTTGCGCCCGCGGGGCCCGCAGGGCCTGTGGGACCTGTAGGTCCGGTAGCGCCTGTTGCGCCCGTGGCACCGGTGGCCGCCTGTATTTTATGACAACCCTGGGCAAATCAAAACCAGAATCTATCAAACCGTGTGCTTCTCTGCTGCTGTAGTTCTTTACAACGATTCATTCTTCTCTGCTTTTTTCGACCAATTCCGCTATGCTTTTGTATGGGTCCGCAAAATTGAACTCGATTGTGACGTCGCCGCCTTCATGAATATGAATCGCTTTGATCAGCTCGGCAACAATACCGCGATCCAGACTGTTTAAATTGTGATCCCTGCGGAAAGCCTCAAAGCAGGGATCGGCGGCATCCTGCGGCATACTCTGATTTTCTTCTTCCAGTCTGGTGATATCCTGACTGAGCCGCTGTTCCTTTTCCTCGAACTCTTTTTTCATGCGGCGGTATTCTTCACGGGTAATGTCGCCGTTTTTCCAATCCAAATAAAGTCCCGTTTTGATCCCCGAAATCTTCTCGAGCTCCTGCTTTTGCAGCCTGAGTGAAACAGCCAGCCGATTCGAAACGTCGCGGGGAGCCGGGGCGTTGTTGATATTGTCGATCAACCGCGTCATATTGTCGATCAGCGCGACCTGCTTTTGAATGGTCTTCAAAACTGCTCTTTCCAGGACATCGTTCCGGATAGAATGCCGGGTACACCGCCCCTGCGTGAGATTTGTTTTGCAGGCATAGTACACCAGATGCTTCGAGGTTCTGCGCCCCATTGCTTTGCCGCAGTCGGCACAGCGCAGAAAGCCCGAAAAGGTGTATAGCCGCCCGGCGCCCGGGGCTGTTCTGGTATCTTTTTGCATCAGCATCTGCGCCTGATCAAAGGTTTCCTTATCGATGATCGGCTCATGCGTGCCCTCCACGATAAACCACTCGTTTTCCGGTATGTTGATGCGTGTATGCACCTTATAGCTCTTTACTTTTTGCTTGCCCTGCACCATATGCCCCAAATACATTTGGTTGGTAAGGATCGCGGTAATGCTGCGGGCAGACCACAACGGCTCCTTATTTTTAATGGCGGGGTTATGGTATTTCATCCCGTTCTGCCGTTTATAGGCCGCGGGACAAGGGATTCCCATGCCGATCAGTTTTTTTGCAATCCCGATTTTGCTCATGCCGTCTCGCACAAACCAGTAAAAAATGTCTTTTACAATGTCAGCAGCCGGTGGGTCCACCAGAAGACGATGCCTGTCATCCGGGTCTTTTCTGTAGCCATATGGCGCAAAGGCCCCGATAAATTCCCCCTTGCCGCGCTTCATATTGAAGGTTCCCCGAACTTTGATAGAGGTTTCCCGGCAGTGATTTTCGTTGTACATACTTTGGATCGAAACGCCCATTTCATAAACTTCATCCGGGTTTTCAAAGCTATCCAATTTCGGAAGCTCCAGAGAGATAAACCGTACATCTTTTACGACAAACAAATGCTGCAGGTATCTTTTGCATTCCCAATCGTTACGGCTGAGACGCGACAGGTCTTTGACGATCACGCAGTTGACGATCCCTTGATCAATCTCCTCCAGCATGCGCTGAAAACTTTCTCGGTCGCTGTCCGTGCCTGTGCAGCCGTCGTCCACATAGACGCCGGCCAGGCGCATTTCTTCGCGGAGCTTGCGGTTTTCCAAATACTCCATCAATCGCTGCCGCTGGTTTTTTACACTGTAGCTTTCGTCGTTTCCATCCTCTCTGGAGAGCCGGATATACAAAGCGGCATTCCATAAAACACGGTCTTTTGGGGCACTGTTTTTTCTGACGCGGGCCATGATCCCCTCCCCTCCTCTGTCTCACATCATCGGGTCGTCGTAAAAGCGGGTCTTGCGGCAGGCTTTTTCGGCTCCTGTATTCAGAACTTTTTCAGGCTGATGAAAAAGTGCTCCAGCTTGTTCTGCAGTGTGTCGCCGTCGGGGGCAAACCGCACGCGAACGACGGTATTCGCGCACAAAAAGCAATACGGATTTTTGACCTGCTCCAGATAGCTTTCCATTCGCGCTTCCAGCGGCATCGCGGGATCGATCTGAATCCCCTGAATGTCGACCAACTGATTTCTGTCTATTTGATCCATCTCTAACCGACTCATTTCCTCGAGCTGTTTTGCCGTCAGCATTCGCGCCACTCCCTTTTGGATATTTGTTACAGCGTATGCCGGGCCGCTTGTACGATATGTTGCCGGGAACAGCAAAAAGGAAGTAGTGAGCTTGCCGGCTGCGATTGAGCCCTACAAATGCAGTCAACGCAGAAAGCAGCACTTGATGGCACGAAAAAGCTCCCGGCCATAGGCCGGGAGCTTTCACAAGGTTCTTTATGTCTCGTTATCTGCCGCAGAGCATGTTATCTGCTCAGATTATTACGAAAATCGTTCGGGTTATAGCCGGTAAACTTTTTGAAGGTCTTATAAAAGTAGTTGGTATTGTTATAGCCCACCATTTCGGCCACCTCGTAGATTTTGAACGAGCCGGTCTGAAACAGCCGCTGGGCCTCCTCCACCCGCAGGGAGTTCAGGTAATGCACATAGCTGAAGCCGGTTTCTTTTTTGAAGATGCAGCTGAAATAATTCTTGCTCATATTGACGTATCTCGCAACGTCCTCCAAATAAAGCTGTTTTCGGAAATTTTCCTGAATATAGACCTTTGCTTTTACAATGTCGTCGCGGTTGCCGCTCTTTTTGAGCTGGCTCACCCGCTGCGCGTAACAATCCAGAAACCGCTCGTACCCCTCGCGAAGCGCAAAGACGCTGCGGTATTTCAGAATCTGCTCAAAAAAGTGCTCGTATTCTTCGGAAAGGTCTGGGAGCATCAGATCAAACGTGCGCAGATATTTTGCAAACAGCCCCGTGATCTCGATCATATTCCCCAGTAAAACACTGGGGTGCAGTGTCTTTTTTTCCAGATTTTCATCGATGATCTCCAGCACCATCCTCTTTACCTCATCGAAATTCCCAAGCTCTATCTGCTGATAAATGCTTTTTTCCAGCGAGCTGCTGATCAGGGAATTCATAACGTACCGAGGTTCCTTCGTAAAGAAGAAAACGCTCTGATTCGGGGTGTAAAAGCCGTGGCGCAGCGCGGTATCCGCCTGCCGCACCGCTTCATGTATTTTGGAGATTCCCGTAAAGGGCGCGCTGACGCCGATATGAAACTGACTGCTGAGATAGGCGTGCAGCATATCGAAAATACGGTGAATCAACAATTCGATCTGTGCCTCGGGCTGCCCGGGAATGATGAACAGCACCTTGCAGGCGTCCAGTATGCAGTAGTACCACGGCTGTTCCGGCCCAAGCGTCTGCAAAGCGACCTCGCGCAGAATATTGGAGTAGGTCTCTGACCGTTCACACGGCCGCCGCATCTCGATCATCAAAAGATCATTTTCGTTTTGCTCCATCTGCGCAAGGGCCTCCTGCACTTCCGCAGGAAGAGGAGAGGCATCCGGAAGATAGTTCAGGAGCCGATAAAGAGAATCGTTGATCACTTTTTTATCCTGGCGGAAGGTATCTGCGGAATGTTCTCCCAGATTTTCTTTGATCTGTTTTAATTGACGGGTCAGTTCGTCAACGTCCAGAGAAAGCTTGAGGATATAATCAAAAGCGCCCAGCTTCAAGGCCTGTTTGACATATTCAAACTCATTGTGGCAGCTCAGCACAAGCGTTTGAACGGCGTATTTGCGCTCCCTGATGATTTCCAGCAGGCGGATTCCATCCATAATGGGCATTCCGATGTCCAGCAGTAAAATATCCGGCTCATAGGTCTCGATCAGCGCGAGCGCCTCTTTTCCGTTGGAGGCCTCCCCTACAAGCGCCAAATCCAGCTCTTTCCAGGGAATCGAGGAAGCCAGCCCGATCCGCACCAACGGTTCGTCATCAGCAATCAAGACCTTATACATCTGAATTTGCCTCCTCTTTTTCGATGTGGAATGGCAGAGTAACGGTCACAAGGGTTCCTCCGTCCGTGTTTGGGGTGATCTGAATGCCGAACTGCTCGCCGTAATACAGGCGGATGCGCTGATTGGTGTTGTTGACGCCGAGCTTGTTCATCGGCAGCTTCCGGCTTAAAATGCCGTTCAGCTCCGTTTCCTGCACGCCTACCCCGTTGTCGGATACCTCAATGACAAGATTGCCGTCGCGCCGCGCCGCGGTGATGATAATCTCGCCGTTCTCCGTCTTGTTTTGAAACCCGTGTATGATGCTGTTTTCCACCAGCGGCTGCAGCAGAAGCTTTAAGATTCTGCACTCCATGACCTCCGGCGCGACGTCGAAATGCAGCTTGAATTTGCCCGGCTGGCTCAGCAGCATGATGTGCGCATAGCTTTCCAGGTAAGACAGCTCTTCGCGCAGCGTGATTTCGTCCTGGGTGTTCCGAATGCTGGCCTCCAGCAAATGCCCCAGCTTCGAAATGCTGTCCGCTACGACGCGGTCGTGGTTGATCAGAGCCATCCACTTGATATTGTTCAGGGTGTTGAACAAAAAGTGCGGGTTGATCTGGGAATACAGAACCAGGTACCGCATGGCCTCTTTTTCCTTCTCCTGCTCCGCCAGACGCAGCTGCTTTTGCTGATTTTCCTCGATCAGGCGGCCGACATTATCCAGCATGGTATTGAAGTGCTCGGTCAAAACGCCAAGCTCATCCTTCGATGTGACGGGGGCCCGCCGGGAGAGGTCTCCCTTTTGCACCCGATGGATCAATGCCATGAGCGCGGAAAGCGGGCGCAGAAAGCGATAGAACAAGGCAATCACGATAACCGAAAACGGAACCAGAAAAAGAATGTGCAGCGAAATAGTCTTGGTGCGCAGCTGATCGATTTCGGAAAATACATATCGATGCGGGGAGAACACGGCGATTCTCCAGTTGAGGGGATCGATGCTCATAAAATTCACAAGATATTGATCGGAGCTGTCGTAATAAGAGAAAGAACCGCTGCGCCTGTCCAAAATCTGCTGAAAATAAGGTGCGAAGGCTTCGGAAACGGAGAATTGCCGGGAAGAAAGCACAATGCTGCCATCCGCTTCGGTAATGATGTAACTTTCCTGACGGTCTGAAGCCAGGTTGGAAAAAATTTCAGAAAAGACCCTCTTATCGATCGCGATGGCCAGAACGCCGCAGACTTTCCCGGAAGAATCCCTGACGGCGCGCGACATGACGATCACCTCCGCGTTTTCTCCCCCCATCAGCCCCAAATCTCTGTTATGTAATTGGTGCCAGTTATAAAAATAGCTGCGTTCCAGGGTCTGACCGTACCAGGCGGAGGAAAGGGCCGCGTCGGCGCGGTCAGGACTCCGCAGGGCCGTGGAATAAATTTCTCCGCCGGCGGAGATCATCAAAATTTCGCTCTCCACCGGCAGAATGTCGGTCTGCACACTTTGAAACAGGGTGTTGATTTCAATTTGCAGGCGGGTTCTGCCCAAAGCGTCGGTGGGAGGGCTGACTAAACCCTGTGCGACCCAGTCTGTCCGCGCGATCACATTCGAACCCGTCACGATGGAGGAAACGACTCCCTCAATGTTCAAGCAGGTCTGCTTGAGTGCCTTGGTTGTGGAGTTGACGATTTTTTCATGGATGATCGATTCCGCCGCGGCATAAAAGACGGCGTTCAGCGCCAAATACGGGAGCACAAGAAAAACGAACAGACAGAAAAAAAGCTTGCTTTTCAGGCCTCTGTTTGCGAACATATACACCAATCCTTACGGTAAATCCGGCGGTGAAGCACCCCACCCTGAGCGTTTCTGCGTTCTGCATTGATTATACCACAGGCACAGAGCGGCCGTTGTGGTATATTTTATCAATTGGCGGTACAATGGCCGCCTGCGGCTATGGTACCATCCCCTCCTTTGCAGGAAAAACCGTTGCTTTTTCTGTTCCGATTTCAATTGCTGTGTGATTTCTTTCTACCGATCATTATATGGTTTTGGTGCAAAAAAGCAAGGTGAATAGAAAAAACGGAAAATAGTCACTAAAATTCGTAAAAATGTTCCTGTTTGCTCACCGCCAAATTTTAATTGGTGTAAATAGTTGTCAATGATGCAGTAAAATTTCATTGTAGAAGTCTGCAAAAATAGATAAAATGTTGATCAAGAGATGAAACACATGTGAGGAGGGAACCGGAATGCGGTATGGCGTACACCTTGGATGCTGGGGGCCGGAGTATGACGCAGAGCAGCTGGCACAGCATCTGGCACAGGCGGCGGAGCTCGGTGCGCAGACCTTTGAAACGCGGATCCCCGAGAGCATACTGGCGGGCGACGAGCGGTTTTGCGAACAGATCCGGCAGGCGCAGAAAGAAACGGGTGTACAGGCAATTTATACCTTCCGTTTTCCGCAGGGTTATGAAATGAGCGCGCCGGAAGAAGAATCGCGCCAGCTCGCACAGGATTATCTTCGTCTCGCCATCCGCAGAATTGCCAAAGCGGGCGGAACCATGCTGGGGGGAATCGTCTACTCCCGCTGGCCGGCCGACTACCAGAGCCTTTGCATCGATCCCAAGGGAAAGCGGGAACGCCTTCTGCGCAGCATCGAGGGCATCCGAAGCGTCATGCCGACAGCGGAAAGCGAAGGGGTGACCCTCAATTTAGAGGTCGTGAACCGTTTCGAGCATTATCTCATCAACACGCTGGAGGAAGGGCTGGATTTCTGCCGGTGTGTGGAAAGCCCCAACTGTAAGCTTTTGGCCGACGTATTCCACATGAACATAGAGGAGGACGACATCCCGGCGGCGATCCGCGCCGCAAAGGGAAAGATCGGGCATTTTCACGTGAGCGAGCCAAACCGGAAAATCCCGTATCATACGGCCCGCATCTGCTGGCCCGAAATCGGGAAGGCCCTGCGGGAAACCGGCTACGGCGGCTCCGTTACGATCGAAAGCTTTCTGATGTTTCTGGGCGAAGCCTCTCAGAACATGAGAATCTGGAGGAACCTGGAACCGGATGTTTCGTTTTCAGGCCGCATGCAGCTGCTGCGGCAGGGACTCCACTACATCAAAGACTGTTTCGAGAATGACCTGTAAAACAGGAAGCTGTTTTTATCAATCATGATTAGGAGGTATAGAAATGAAGAGAAAATGGTTGGCATTGTCCCTTTCCGCCGTGATGGCCTTATCGGCCCTGAGCGGCTGCGCACCCAATTCTTCATCGTCCGGCGCACCTGCGGCTTCGGGAACATCCGGAGAGCCGGTAAATCTCACATTCTGGTACTGGGAAGACCTGGAAGGCATGCACAAAGACATATTGGAAAGCAAGTGGAAGGAATATGCTCCGGATATCAATGTCAAATTTGAATCCATTCCGCAGAGCAGCTACCACGACAAGCTGATCACCGCGATGAGTTCCAACACGGGCCCCGATGTTTTCAAGATGTATCCTTCCTGGCTGACAGAGCTCAAGGGAATGAACGCACTCGAGGACCTCACGGACGAGGTAAGCAAATGGGATGTTCTCCCTGAGATTCCGAAAGCGGAAATGGATACGGCCTACGCAAGACAGGATCGGCTGTACAGCCTGCCGTTCTGCAACGTGGTGCTCTATCTCTACTGCCGCGCCGACCACTTCAAAGAGGTCGGGCTCAATTATCCCACCAACATGCAGGAATTTTACGAGGCCTGCGAAAAGCTGACCCGCGACACCAACGGCGATGGAAAAATCGACACCTACGGTTTCAGCATGCGCGGCGCGAAAGGCGGACAGGACATGTGGGCCTCTCTGGTGCTCAACAGCCTGAAGGGCGCCGACTATGTCGATGCAAACGACGTGCCGATGCTCACGAATCCCACGCTGGTGAAAGCGAACGAAATGTATCTGAACATCTTCAAAAACGGCTGGGCTCCGCCCTCCGCTCCCACGGACGGTTTCGAGCAGACCGTTCAGAACTTTAAGTCCGGCGTCGCCTCGATGCTGATCCACCACGTCGGCTCCTCCACCGGTATGCTGGAAGCGGTCGGCAAGGAAAATCTGGCGGTAGTGCCCGTCCCCACCGGCGACGGCGGAAAATATGTACCGAGCATCCCGTCCAGCATCGGCGTCTATTCGAGCTCGAAGCACAAAGAGGCTACCCTCAAGTTTGCGAAATGGCTGACCAGCCCCGAAATCCATGACATCATCTCTGATAATGTCGACATGGTTCCGTGGATGGAATCGGTTCAGAAACTCGACAAATATCAGAGCGATCCGTTCATGAAGATTTCAATCGACAGCCTGCCGGATTCCAAGATGCTGCCGCCCGTGCCGAACATGGGGCAGTTTACCGAAAAAATCTGGCCGCAGACCATGCAGCGTGCGCTTCTGGGCGAAATCAGCAGCGAACAGATGATGCAGATTCTCAGCGACTCACTGAAATAGTCCGGGCAGCGGCTGCTTATAAAAGATGAAACCATGTTTTTGCCCCGCTTTTGGCGGGGCAAAAACACAAACCTCATGCTTTCCGCAGCACCCTTGTGGTTTGCCCTTTTGCAAATCTGATGTTATGTGCCATGATGCGCACGGCAAGAGTGAAAAGGAAAAAGCGGAAAGCATACGCTTTCCGCTTTTTCAGAAAAGGTGGTTCTATGACAAATAGTGTACAGAACGTTCGAAAGAAACGGGATTATACGCCGTATATCATGCTGGCGCCGGCGCTTCTGCTGATCTGCTGCATCATTATTTATCCGATTTTTTACGCGGTGTTCACCAGCTTTCAGTATTACGCGATGTTCGACCTTGCGAACCGGCGGTTTGTCGGGTTGCAAAACTACATCCAGGTCTGGCACGACGACGCGTTTCTCGCGTCCCTGTCCAACACGGCGCGCTGGGTGATCGTCACCGTAGCCTTTCAGTTTTTGTTCGGCCTGATCCTCGCGCTGATCCTGAACCAGAATTTCAGGTTCCGGGGCTTTCTCCGCTCCATCTCTCTGATCCCGTGGGTCACCCCCGGCGTAGTGATCGCACTGATGTGGATGTGGATGTATAACGGCAATTTCGGGGTCCTCAACGATCTGCTGATGCGCGCGGGAATCCTCGGGGATAAGGTCGCGTGGCTTTCCAACGCGCACACGGCGCTGAACGCCCAGATTCTGACGATGGTCTGGCAGGGCACACCCTTCTTCGCGATCATGATTTTGGCTTCCCTGCAGTCCATCCCGATCGATTTATATGAGGCTGCCGACGTCAGCGGTGCGAATATCTGGCAAAAGTTTTACTATATCACATGGCCGCACATTTTCCCGACGATTGTGATTACCAGCCTGCTTCGCATCATCTGGGTATTCAACAACGTCGAGGTGCTTTATCTGATGACACAGGGAGGACCGGGGTACAGCTCGCTGACGCTTTCCCTGAACGCTTACATAGAAGCGCAGAAATCCCTGAACTTTGGCTACGGTTCCACCATTGCGGTGTATGGAACCCTTATTATGATTCTGTTTATGACCTTCTATCTGAAATTCACCAGAAAAAACAGGGAGAGATAAGCGATGAAAAAGAGAAAAAATTTCTTCCTGTTTTACCTGCCTTTTGCGCTGCTGCTGGTGTTCATCATCTTCCCCTATGCGTGGACCTTTCTCACCTCCCTGAAAAACACCAGCGAGCTGTATACCAAGACCGTGCACTACCTTCCGGAGCTGCCCACGCTCAACAATTATCGCTTTTTGTTTACCAATACGGATTTTATCCCCAGCATGCTCCGCAGCACCCTGGTCGCCACCGTCACCAGCTGCATCGCGATCATCGTATCGTCTATGGCGGGGTACGCCTTCTCCCGGTACCGCTTTCCGGGCCGGGACATTGCGCTCAGCGGAATCCTGCTGCTGTATATGTTCCCGCAGGTGCTGTTCCTGACTCCCCTGTTCATCACCTTCCGGAACCTGCATCTGCTGGGCAGCTGGGTCAGCCTTGTGATCGCGTACTGCACCTTTACGATTCCCTTCGCAATCTGGCTGATGACCGGTTTTATGGATGAGATTCCGCAGGAGATCGAGGAAGCGGCGAAAATCGACGGAGCCTCCATGCCGCAGCTGTTTCTGCGGGTGATCATCCCGCTGCTCAAGCCGGGCATCGTCGCTACCGGAAGCTACATCTTTATCAATTCCTGGAACGAATATCTTTACGCGGTAATGTTTACCTCCTCCGAAACCAGAACCCTGCCGGTTTCGCTGTTCTCCTTCATTGGCGAATATGACGTGCGGTGGGATATGATCTCCGCGGGAGGAATTACGGCGGTGATCCCGGTCGTTCTCCTGTTTATGCTGGTGCAGAAGCACCTGGTGACAGGCATGACGGCGGGCTCCGTCAAGGGTTAAAGGAAAGGGGAACACATGAAAGCTTTGATGTATACGGAACCGGGACGCGTAGAGCTGCGCGAGCTGCCGGAACCGCAGGTAAAACCGGGAACGATCAAGCTCAGGATCGATTACGTCGCGTTCTGCGGGTCGGACCTGCATGTGGTCGACCACGGGATGGACAATGTGCCAACGCCGCATCTGCTGGGGCACGAGTCCTGCGGCACCATCGTCGCGCTGGGCGAGGGAATGGCGGAGCTGGGCTGGAAGCTTGGCGACCGTGTCTCCTGCGCGGGGGCGTCCCCCTGCGGCGAGTGCGACGACTGCAAGCGCGGGGACGATATGTTCTGCAAACACCGGTGGCGCGTACGGACGTTTACGGAATACGCGCTGGTACGTCCAAACATGATCTTCCGGATTCCCGACGGGACCGACATGCTGCCGTACTGCCTTGCAGAGCCATGCGCCTGCGCCCTGCGCGGAGTTGACC
>JAEXDU010000151.1 GCA_023401495.1 Bacillota bacterium | reverse complement strand
GGCGCTGGCCAACGAGCCCAAGGTGCTTTTGCTGGACGAGCCGCTCGGCGCGCTCGATTTGAAGCTGCGCAAAGACATGCAGACAGAACTGAAGAAAATCCAGCAGCAGCTGGGCATCACGTTCGTGTTTGTCACGCACGATCAGGAAGAGGCCCTCTCCATGTCCGACACCGTCGTCGTCATGGACAAAGGCCGCATCCAGCAGATCGGCACGCCGCAGGATATTTACAACGAACCCCAGAACGCCTTTATTGCAGACTTTATCGGCGAGAGCAATATCATCGACGGTGTGATGCACCGCGACTTCCTCGTGGAGTTTGCCGGCCGCAGATTCGACTGCCTCGATAAGGGCTTCCGCCCCATGGAGCCGGTGGACGTCGTCATCCGCCCCGAGGATATTGAGGTCGTCTCTCCCGTGGCGGGCCATATTTCCGGCGTGATAACGTCCGTCAACTTTAAGGGCGTTCATTACGAGATCATTGTGGATGTGCAGGACTTCAAATGGATGATCCAGTCCACGGAGTTTCAGGAGGTCGGCAACGAGATCGGCCTGATTCTGCAGCCCGACGATATCCATATCATGAAAAAATCAGAATATTCCGGCATGTTTGGCGATTACAGTACCTTCAGCGACGAGATGGAGGAGGATTCTCAGCCCCCGGAAGAGGGAGAGGAGGCTGAGAGCTGAATGATAAAATCGAAAACGGCGTCCGCGCCTTACCTTGTCTGGATGGGAATTTTCATTATCGTTCCGATGATCCTGGTGGGTTATTTTGCGTTTACCGACCCACACGGCGCTTTCACCCTGAAAAACCTGACCGAGGTGGGGCAGTATTCCAATGTGTTTCTGCGTTCCATCTGGCTCGGTCTGATCGCCACGGTGATCTCGCTTTTGATGGGCTACCCTCTGGCGTACCTGATTTCGCGTACCGGCCCACATCGGCAGGCCATTCTGATCATGCTGATCATGCTTCCCATGTGGATGAACTTTCTTCTGCGCACTTACGCGTGGATGACCCTGCTCGAAGACAGCGGAATCATCAATACCTTCCTTGTCAGTATCGGGCTTGGCCGGCTGCACCTGATCAACACGGCGGGCGCGGTGGTGCTCGGCATGGTGTACAACTATATTCCGTATATGATTCTGCCGATTTACTCGGTGCTGACCAAAATTGACCAGAGCGTGATCGAAGCGGCGCAGGACCTTGGCGCCGGGCGGCGCAAGGTATTCCTCAAGGTAACGCTGCCCATGAGCATGCCGGGGGTGATTTCCGGCGTGACGATGGTGTTTGTGCCTTCGGTCAGTACGTTTATTATCTCTAAGATGCTGGGCGGCGGCGGGAACCTTTTGATCGGTGATCTGATCGATATGCAGTTCCTCGGCAGCGCCTATAATCCCAACCTCGGCTCTGCAATTTCTCTGGTTTTGATGGTGCTGATCCTGATTTGCATGGGCATCATGAACCAGTTTGACGAGGGCGGCAGTGAAGACGGGGAGGGGATGCTGATATGACAAAAACCGTATCCCGCCTGTATATGGCGCTCGTGTACCTGTTCCTGTACGCTCCGATTTTTGTTTTGATTATCTTTTCGTTCAACGATTCCTCCACCATGAGCCGTTCGGTGTGGTCGGGCTTTTCGCTGCGCTGGTATCGACAGCTTTTTCAGGATCGCCTGATTATGGAGGCACTGCAGAACACGCTGATCATCGCGCTGATTTCCTCGCTGGGGGCGACGGCGATCGGCACGGCGGCGGCCATCGGCATCAACGGCATGAAACGCTTTACGCGCAAGGCCGTGATGAACATCACGAATTTCCCGATGGTGAATCCCGAGATCGTCACCGGCGTATCGCTGATGCTGCTGTTTGTGTTCTTTGCCCGCGCGATGGGCGGGGTTTCACTCGGTATGGTGTCGCTGATTCTGGCGCACGTCACGTTCTCTCTGCCGTATGTGATTCTGTCCGTGCTGCCGAAGCTTCGGCAGATGGACCCCCATTTGTACGAAGCGGCGCAGGATTTGGGCTGCCCGCCGGTCAAATCCTTTTTGAAGGTGGTTCTGCCTGAAATCATCCCCGGCGTTGTCACCGGCATGATCATGGCGTTTACGCTGTCGATCGATGATTTTGTCATCAGCTACTTTACCAGCGGAACGACGCAGACGCTGCCGATTTATATTTATTCCATGACCAGAAAACGGATCAGCCCCGAAATCAACGCGCTGAGTACGTTGCTGTTCGGTACGATTCTGGTGCTGCTGCTGATCGTCAATGTCCGCCGCTCGAAGGACAAGCAGCAGGAGGCGGAGAGGGAGGAGGCATAGGCTCTTGAAAAAAAGATTGGCGGCTTTCGCGCTTTCCCTTTTCTTTTTATGGCCCGCAGCGCTCCCTGTTTCGGCTCAGGCCAGCGGGGAAGCGGCGCCCAAAACGGGCGTGACCATCAATGTGTATAACTGGGGAGAGTATATCTCCAACGGCGTCGACGACAGTATCGACGTCAACAAGGAATTTACCCGCAGAACGGGAATTCAGGTGAACTACACCACCTTTGAGAGCAACGAGAATCTGTATGCAAAGCTGGTCAGCGGCGGCGCGAATTACGACGTGATCATTCCGTCGGATTACATGATCTCGAAGCTGATCAAGGAAAATCTGGTGCAGAAGCTGGACTATCAAAATATTCCGAACAGCAAGTATATCGATCAGGACTTTTTAAAGCCTGTTTACGACCCGACCAATGAATATTCCGTGCCCTATACCTGGGGCGTCGTCGGCATCTTTTATAACAAAAAGTATGTGAAAGAAACGGTAGACAGCTGGGATATTCTGTGGGACGAGAAATACGCGGGGAAAATCCTGATGTTCGATAACCCGCGCGACGCGTTCGGCATCGCCCAAAAGCGTCTGGATTTTTCCTTTAACAGCACCGACCCAAATGAATGGGAGGAAGCGGCCATGCTGCTGAAAAAGCAGAAGCCGCTGGTGCAGGCCTACGTGATGGACCAGATTTTTGACAAGATGGCCAGCGGCGAGGCATGGCTCGCGCCCTATTACGCCGGTGACGCGGCCACTCTGGTGGATTCGAACCCCGACATCGGCTTTGCGATTCCGACCAAGCAGGGAACGAACTTTTTTGTCGATGCTATGTGCATTCCCACCAGCGCGCAGAATAAAGCGGCGGCGGAAGCGTACATCAACTTTTTATGCGATCCTGAAATTGCCGCGGCCAACGTAGACTATATCGGCTATTCCACACCGGAAAGCGCCGCCAAGGCCCTTTTGCCGGAAGAGGTTCAGGATAACCCGATCTACTACCCGCCCAAAGAGATTCTGGAGAAGGCCGAAACCTTTGCCACGTTGCCGGATGATACCAACCTGCTGCTCGACACCCTGTGGGCAGAGGTGAAGATGGGCGGCCCGGGGCAGACGGCAACGCTGATTGCCATACTCGCCGGATTTTTGCTGCTGTACATCGCGGTGGTGCTGTATAAGCGCCATAAGCGAAGATTGGATTTCAAGTAAGTACAAATTGCTCGATTTTCCGTTTCTCAATCAACCGAAATGCGCCTCAAAGACCTGTGAAGGGTTCTTTTGAGGCGCACTTTTACATGATTTCTGACTTTTCAGCATATCGCTTGGTATCTGAAAAGAAGACACCGAGGATTTCTCTGATTCTGAACCATGAGATTTCTTTGAGCGTCTCCGGTTCAGGCATTCAGCAAAATATGGCCTGAAAACCGAATCCTCTTCCCATTGTGTGACAAGCTGCATAGAATAGGAAAAAAAGGAGGAGTTCGAAATGCCGATGCCTTTCTGGTGGCTTTTTCCGCCCTGCGGGCAGTGCTCCAGACCACCGTGGGGACCGCCGTGGGGGCCCCCGTATCCGCCCAGACCTCCGCGTCCACCCGGACCGCCCAGACCTCCGTATCAACCCGGGCCTCCGCGTCCGCCAAGATAATCTGTCCAAAAGCGAGGCTTACCGCCTCGCTTTTCTGCGTTATCACGCGAAAAGCAATTTCAAGAGGTGCTTGCAGGAGCGAGCCCGGTAAATGGTGGGTATTTTCTGACGTTCTGCATATGCCGCTTTGGTTTAAAGTGTTACGTCTCGCGGCTTACTGATGAGAATCACATCATTTTGCCTAATAATGCATAAATTTCATAAAAAAATTTTTTCATAACAGCTGTTCCATTTTATGCTACAATTAAATTATCAACTAAGTGGAACGGGGAGCAACTATGATACATAACAATAATCGGGCGCGGACGCTGCTGCTGAAGTCGGCGATGATCATCCTGGGCGCAGCCCTTTCTTCCGTCGGACTCGAGATTTTTTTGATCCCGAATAATATCATCGACGGCGGTATTGTGGGCATTTCTATCATGAGCAGTTATATTACGCATTTTCCGCTGGGACTCTTTACATTCGGTTTGAATCTCCCGTTTTTGATCATGGGGTACCGGCAGATCGGCAAAACCTTTGTCCTTTCCACTTTGTTTGCGATTATCTGTCTTTCCGTCGGGGTTTCGCTGCTTCACCCGATTTCAGGGCTGACACACGATGTTTTTCTTGCGGCGATTTTCGGCGGCATCATCAACGGCGCCGGTGTTGGCCTGATTATCCGGGCCGGCGGTTCTCTGGATGGAACGGAGATGATCGCGATCATCTTTGATAAGAAGATCAGCTTTTCCATCGGTGAAATCGTCATGTTTTTCAATGTATTCATTCTTGGCTCCGCGGGCTTTTTATATGGATGGGATCGCGCGATGTATTCTCTTGTCACCTATTTCATTGCGTTCAAGGTGATCGATATTGTGGTGGAGGGTTTCGACAGCTCGAAAGGAGTTATGATCGTTTCGGACTGCTATTCAGATATTGCCGCCGCGCTGACCGACCGGCTGGGACGAGGCGTCACGCTGCTGGAGGGACAAGGCGGCTATTCCAAGCTCGAAACAACAGTGATTTATGTTGTGGTATCGCGCCTGGAGATAACGAAGCTGAAATCCATTGTTCTCGGATTTGACGGCGATGCCCTGATTACCATCGGCAATGTTGAGGTAGCGGGGAAGAAGTACCGCAAGAGGGCGATCCACTAAACCTGATGTTTCAAACGAAAAGCTCCATGCTCCGGATTTTTTCCGGGTCATGGAGCTTTTTTCACTTTGAGCAGTTTTGGCAGCAGAAAAGGGCATACAATGGCCGTGCTTTTCTGGAATCCAGCGTGCCAGTTCTGTGGTTTCCATTTATATGTTCAAACTTTCTTCATCTCAAATTTAAGATATTCTAACTAAATTGCAATAGTCTGGACACATCGGTAGGGTATATTAGTACCAATGAAACAAAACACTGCATTACAGCCCGGCGGAGTGGACGGAATACCGTGCCGCCGGGCAGCAGACGAACAACAAGAGCCTGTGAAACAGGATTCATCATCATAGATTCTTTTTCGTTTTCCTTCCTTGCAAGCCGCCCGTTTATCGGGCGGTTTTCTTTTTTCTGCATATGATATTTCGAGGTGATGAGAATGTGCAACCCAGGGGATGATCTCGTGCTGGCCGCGGCGGCCATCGCCATTTCCATTTCGCAGGGGAAAAGCGCCACCGAGGTAAACATTCTGGGGGAGCTTTTCAGCGCGATCGGCGATAATCTGGGAATTATTGCGGCAAAAAAAGAAGCCTGTGAAAAAGACTGATCTTTTATAATTGAAGAGTTCGGATTTTTATAAAGAAGAATCTGAACGGATCACTATGGATTCTGAACAGAACGGAGTATTTTCAGCAGGCGAATCAGCAAAAAAATTCCGCCGCCGAAAACAACCGGAAGCGGAAAGGGGAATACCGATCAAAAATTTGAAATGGATTATGGAACTTTGTGGCGGGGATTTTGGGTGACAACCTGCGCCGCCTGATACAGTTCATTTAACAGGTCCGTTTCATACTGAAGAGAAAGTGTGTCGAGCTTTGAGTACACTTCACCTTCATAGGTGGCCACGTATTTGGGCGGAAGGCGGTTTAAGGCATAAGAAGCAATGTCCATTCTGCATTTGTCACATTTGCAGCAGCCCAGCTTGTCAATGGTTTCATCCAGTTTTTGAAGAACCATCTGTTCCATCACATTTTTTAAAACGACTTCCATCAAAGAATCACCTGCCTTTTTCCAAAATACATGAAATTGCATGTCCGATAAAGTTATTGTAGCATAATCAATTTTTGAAGTAAATTAGATTTTGTGCACAAATTACATAGTGGGCTTTTGGAGCCTGATGGTCAGGGATTTGCCTTTACCGCATAGCCCTTGTATTTGATCGCCTTTTCGTATATCTTTGAGGCAGGAGGTGATTTTATGGGCAGAAAGAGCCCCAGTGGATTGGTTCTCTTTTTGATATCACTTGGTTTAAGCCTGATAGCAACTGTTTTTGCCAATGTAATTTCCATGCGGTTCAAAAAGGATTAGGAATGCCGATATAGAAATACACTTATATAATAGAATACCTGTCCTTAGATCAATAGATATTCATCTAAAGATAAAGAAAGTCGTATGGATGCTGAGTTTTCAGTATCCATACGACTGAAAAGCTGGTCGGAGCGGCAAGACTTGAACTCAAATAAAAAGCATTCAAATTGCGAAGGTATAGATATCCGCCACAATTATGCTATGCTGCCCTTATTCCTGGCTGGGAGGTGACAGCGGTGTGATCAAATCCTCCAGCCGTTCCAGCTTTCCGTAGATCAGCACTTGGTTTTTAATGACCGTGTTCAAGTTCTGGTTGATCTGCTCAAGCAGCATTTTTAAATCTTCCATAATTCATTGCCCCTTTTCTTTTATGCTATCATAAAAAGGCATAATTGGAAGGAAATGGTGAAGTAATTTTACAAGTGAGATCAGCACAACAATCCCCTCAGCTGGATCAATTTAGCTGAGGGGATTTTGATGTCTAAAACATTGATATCAAGCATATTCTTTGCAGTAAAATTTATAGTAGGTGACAGCATGTTGAAAAAAGCGATCCTCAGTATTCTCATTTTAATGACTCTGTTTTTGACGATGTTTATTTCTTACAGTAAGAATGGTATTCAACAAACATTTGTATCCACCACAGATCAATCTGAACTTTGCAATGATGTCCTGATCATGTTGCTGCGCCCGACGATTCAGCAAGGTGTGGATGATTATTATAAAAGGTATTTAACGGAGACGCCCGGGGTTGGGAGTGATTCTGTTAAAATCTCAGATATCCGTAAGAGTTCTGATGGCGGTTATGATATTACAATAAATGTGTTGCCGTACTACGGCCCTCATAATTCTGTCGGGAAAGATCAAATGCTTTTATATGTAACCGAAGGCAGGACGGAAATAAAAAGCTTTCGGCATTTAGAGAGCTATGAAATATATGGAGGTTATCGAGATTACATCATTCAATGGCCTCCGTCGTAAAGACCCTAAACAAATGAGTATTGAGGGTAATCAACTGATTCACGGGACTTCTCTTCTTTCCGTCGGATATTCCAACAACATAAAAATAAAAGCGGTGTTCTGGAAGATTATTCCGGAATGCCGCTTGGTTGCTTCTATTCTATTCTTCCGCGTTGCTGTTTGACAGAAACAAAAGCAATGCGCATATTTTGTCCATATCATCAGCAAAGGCGGGAAAATCCATAGCGCATTCGCCTTGCGGCAGTGTTCCAAATCCGGCACTGCAGCTATTACCTCTAAATATGTCAAAA
>JAEXDU010000108.1 GCA_023401495.1 Bacillota bacterium | reverse complement strand
CTCATACCATGTAACAGCAAGAAGCCACCAAATGCAGGAAGGGGATCACCATGCCAGACGACGTTCTTCAGGCGGGGCTTTTTCCTTATCAGGTGAATTTGCCGTATCCACAGGTAGAAGTACAGGGGCCGAACCGCCGGTATGCCACGCTGATTTCCGACGGCTATGCCGGACGGGGATCTGAAATGACTGCCGTGAACCAGTACCTAGTACATCGCTATTATTTGGAAAAATATCCGCAAATATACCTCGCTTACCAAAAAATAGCGCAAGTGGAGCAAATTCACCTGCAGCTTTTGGGAAAGCTGATTTTTGATTTGGGAGGCCGGCCGTTTTTGCAGTCCTGTGTGACAAACCATTACTGGAGCGGCATGTTCCCGGATTACCAGTGTACGCTCGAAAGCATTTTAAAATCAGACATCGAAGGGGAGCTTGACGCGATCTCGCATTATAAGCTTCTCATCTGCCAGATCACAAACGACCAGATTCAGCGTCTGTTCGCCCGCATCATACTCGACGAGCAGCGGCACATCCAGATTTTGACCAGTTTTTTGTCAGACCCGGGCAAACCCGGGCCCCTGCTGAATGATTTTACAGATTCCGGCAACACTTGATCCATATCCATTGCGGGATTTCTCCCGCCGGAGGGAATGGTGTCATGCCGCAAAAGAAAAGGACAGAGACATTACTCGGTGTGCTGGCGGTTGTGCTGGCCGTCATTTCTGTGCTGTGCTTTTTTGCCGCGTACCAGCTGCGCGCGCAGGCCAAACAGAATATGGACACTCTGCCGTCCCGTATGCTGGTGGGGCAGTTTTCAAAAGATTTTGATCAAAACGAAGTTTCTGCGCCGCAGCCTGCCTGCCTGAACCAGCCGCAGACGGAAAGCGGCGCTTTTTCTGCCTGCCAGTTTTCAACGGCGCTGTGAAAGCGGTTAAGAAGCTTCCTCCGTCTCCGGTTCTTCTGTCTCCGCTTCTTCCGGGAGAGCTTCCTCATCCGCCGCTTCTAGGTTCTCTGACTGCGAATCCAATGAGGCCTCTGCTTCCATGGGTTCGACATCCGCTGTTTCAGCTTCTGCCTCATCGGAAGATGTTATTTCCAGATTTGGCTCCTCACTTGGGGGAACAGCCTCGCTTTCCTCTGTGTATTCTTCCATCGATTCCTCTTTGCCCGGCATCTCCTGTACAGGGAGATGGTCGGGCATTGTCACGTCTTCCGAAGGCAGGCGTGTTTCCTCTGCTCCACGGCGCATCTGCTCCATGGAAGAAAAACGGAACCGGGCAAGCTCCCCGTGCAGCGCGGCCGCCTGACCCGACAAGGCCTGACTGGCCGAAGACCCTTCTTCCGCGGAAGCCGCGCTGCTCTGCACCCCGACAGACACCGATTCCAGGTCGCGGGTGATCTGCGCGATGGCGATCGCCTGCTCCGCCGCAGAAGAATCGATCTGGTCCATAATCCCTTTCATCTGCCGGGCCTGCTCCTCGATCACGCTCAGGATTTCTGCTGTCTGGCCCGCAATATCGGAGCCCCGGCGCACCTGGCCGGAGGATTTTTGGATCAGCGCCTCCGCCTCCCTAGCGGCTTCAGCGGACTTTGCCGCAAGGTTGCGAACCTCCTGCGCCACAACGGAAAAGCCCCTGCCGGCCGCTCCCGCGTGCGCCGCTTCTATGGAAGCGTTCAGCGCCAGAATATTCGTCTGGAACGCGATTTCCTCGATCATGCGGGTGATCTGCTTGATCTGCGCCGAAGAAGCGCTGATCTCCCCCATAGCCGCTGTCAGTTCGGACATCCGCTCCGTCCCCTTGGAGGCCTGTTCGTCCGTCGACGCAACATGCTGTGCCGCGCTGCGCACGCCGTCTGCGTTTTCTTCCGCCTGCGCCGACACCTGCCTGACCGCCGCGGAAAGCCGTTCGATCGCCTCGGCCTGCTCCCCCGCCCCCTGCGCGAGCGACTGAGAAGCCTCAAAAATCTGCGCGGAACCGGAATCCACCTGTTCGGCAGAATGACCGACGCGGTAAAACGTTCGGTTCAGGGACTCCGAAATCTCGAGCAGCGCCCGGCGGATGGGAGCAAAATCCCCCGCGTACTCATTCTGGATCTCCACCCGCAGGTCACCGGCGCTGATCTGCCCCAGAATGCGGGAGATCTCCTGCACATAGGTACTCAGCACAAGGCAGGTCTGGCGGAAGGTATTCGCCAGCTCGCCAAATTCATCCTGCGCGCTGATCGGAATATCCGCGTTCAGGTTCCCGTTCCTCATTTCCAACGCAAGCTGCATCACATTCTGCAGGGGCGCAAGCGCGCGCCGCAGCAGAAACGCGATACTCACCCCGAGCAGGATCACCCCGATACATGCGATCCCCAGAATAATCAGCGTCAGCTGCCGGGCCTGGCTCAGCGCTTCTCCCGTCTGCACCACAAACGCGCTCGAAAGCGGCTGTTCTATGCCGGCTACGGAGAGCGGAATCTGGATTCGATAGGAGTCCTTTCCCGTGGATTCATCCGTACCGGACAAAAACTCTTCCATTCCCTGCGCCGCAAGGTCACGCACATGGCCGGCGCTTTTCTCCCCGGCCTTGTCCGCCTGCCCATACCGCGTGCCGAGCAGCTCACTTTTTTGGGAGTGCGCAATATAGGTGCCCTCCCGTGTCAGCAAAAAACTGTACGCCGTTTGGTAGCCGCCCAGATCAAACGGGATCTGATTCAGCGTATCCAGCAGCACATCGCAGTTCGCCACACCGACAAACACGCCGGAGGGATCGAGGATCGGGTTGCTGATGCTGACGATCCACGCTTTTTTTCCGGCGGAAATCCCAGTGGAAAGCTCTACCTCATACGGTTCCGTAATAAAGGGCTTGCGCGTTTCCTTTACGGTTGCGTAATAGATTTTATCGTGATACTGATCATAATCGTTCTTCACCGTCATCGCCACATCGCTGCCGCTGCGGAAGGCATAGGATGAAAGCCCGTACGGCGTTTTGTCAAAATACACGTCTGGCTCCCACGCAACATAGACGGAAAAAATCCGCTCATCCTCCAGAATCCCGGTCAGCATATCATTCAGAAAAGGGCGCAGCTGCTCCTTGGTCAGGTGAAGCTGCCCCAGCTCGGACATCGCGAGCGCCAGCGCGCTGGAACGGGTCTGCATGGTATCAAGGTACGCCGCCGCCAGATTGGCGTTCTGCTGCGCGAGGTATTTGACGTCCTTCTTGGTGTTGTTGACCATGATCCCAGAAAGATTCAGGCTCAGCACCGTCATGATCGCCGCCATCACCAGCGCAATCAGCGCCACGGCCTGCAAGGGCATACGCACGGCCAGCCGCTTGGTCCTGAGCAAATTCCGTATGTCAAAACGGTTATTTGGGTTTGTTTTTTGGTTTGTTTTTTGAAAAATCAGCGCTTTGATTTTTTGAAATAGCTGAGATAATTTCTGCATCTTTTCCTCCCTTTTCCGACTGACCCCAAGGCCAAACCGAACTTACGGCTTCATCGTACCGGATTCCTGAAAAGGAATCAACCGATGCGGGGCCTGTTCGGCAAAAACCGGAAAATCGAGGAAATACAGGGAATAAAAGGAAGCATTCTTGTTGAAAAACGCTTTGATTTCTGCGCGGGTTAAAATGGGATTAAATCATCCCGTAAAGGATACCAAATATTTCAGGCGGATACCCGAAATTTTTTGTCATAACGGTCATCTGCTCTCTTGTCAAATTTTTCGGTGCGTTATATTTGTTTTTAAGAACATAAGAATTCTGTTAACTGTGTTAAACCAATGCAAAAAGGGAGAGAAACCATTTCTGGTTTCTCTCCCTTTGGACTCGATTCTATTGTATGGTTTACCGGCAGAATCCTGCCTGCCCAATGCTTATTTGTGGTACTTCGCAGCGATATCCGCCACCGCGTCGATGATATACTGCACCTGCTCATCCGTCAGGCCGGGGTACAGCGGCAGAGAAATGCAGCGCTCAAAATGCTTCTGCGTCTTCGGGAAATCCTCGGGCTTGTAGCCGAAGCGCTTGGTATACGCCGACATATTATGCACCGGAATAAAGTGTACGCTGGTGCCGACATTGCGCTCGTTAAGCTCTGTGATAAATTGATCGCGGTCGATCGTGAGCACTTCAGGCACAATGCGGATCACATACAGGTGCCAGCAGTGGGTGGTGTAATCGGGAACAAACGGCTCTTCGATCGCGTCCATCGCACCGAACGCCTCCTGGAAACGGGCGGCGATCTTCAGGCGGGCCTCCTGCATTTCCTCCAAGCGGCGGAGCTGAACCAGGCCCAAAGCGGCCTGAATATCGAACATATTATTTTTATAACCGAATTCAGCGATGTCATATTTCCATGTGCCGCCCTTTGCGTAGCGGTTCCAGGCGTTCTGACTCATGCCGCTGTTTGAGAGCATGCGGGCCTTGACCGCGGTTTCCTCGTCGTCGGTGACGAGCATGCCGCCGTCGCCGGTGCACAGGTTCTTCGTGGCGTAAAAGCTGTAGGACGCGGCTCCCTGCAGGGAATTGCCGATCAGCCTGCCCTTGTAGCGGCTCCAGAGCGCGTGGGCGGCATCTTCGGAAACAAACAGATTGTGCTTGTCCGCAATTTCATAGATGCGGTCAAGATCGCATACCTGGCCGCTGTAATGGACGGGTACGATCGCCTTTGTTCTCGGCGTGATCTTCTTTTCGATTTCATCCGGGTCGATACAGGTCGTGCGGTAATCGATATCCGCCAGAACCGGAGTCGCACCCAGGTGAACGACCGTATTCGCAGAGGCCACATAGGTCATCGGGGTGGTGATGACCTCATCCCCCGGGCCAATGCCCTGCGCCGCCAGCGCCATATGCAAAGCGGCCGTACAGGAGTTCATCGCAACGGCATATTTTGCGCCCAGATACTCGGCAAACTGCTTTTCAAACTGCATGGTGCGGGGGCCTTTGGCAAGCCAGCCGGATTTCAGCGTGGCAACCACTTCATCAATTTCGGCTTCTGTAATGTCGGGAACATTATAGGGAATAAACGTGTCGCGGCTAACAAACTTGCTCATAACTATCCCTTTCCCCTGCTTTTGGCACTGACCGGATCGGCCGAGCAGGATTGAATTACGCAAAACATCCGGTATGCGGCATACTGATGTACGAAAGTACTGTTTATGATAATACGATCGGAAATTCTTGTCAATACGAATCGGTGGATTGCGGATTGAAACGATTGACTCTGGTAAATAATAGCGATATAATAAATCGGAGTAAGGCATTCTGTGCCAGCATTGAATCATCAGCTTGACGATTCCGATTGCAGAGGCGTTCTTTGCAAACCGGCTTTTGATTCATGATTAGGATACCCCCCCACGGCATTCACAAAAGCAAAGCTTTTAATGCCTGAGAGAGAACGGCATCATCAGCCTGGTAGTTTTGGCTATCCGGGCGGATTTTTCGTTCGCTGGCCGGATGGTTTCTGATATCATAAACCTTACGGCGTAAGCAAAAGCAAAGCTTCCCCGGCCTGAGGGAACGTGGAATCATCGGTCGAATGGCTGCAACACCTGCAATGCGTTTCAGAAGGCTGATTTCAAGAGTTATGATGGAATAAACCAAATAGAATGCCGGAGATCAGTGGAACTGATACCGTGCGCCAGATTCGGCAGCGGCGCGCGGAACAGAACCGGCCTATTCCTATTTTGCTGCCGAAGAATGGCGGTTACTCACAGTGAGCGAGAAAAATTTTCATGTACACGAAAGCGCTTTCGCAGATGACGGCTGTCAGATCGGCGAGGGAAGCAGGGTTTGGCATTTCAGCCATATCTCCTCCGGCTGCCGGATCGGCAAGGGCTGCACTCTGGGGCAGAATGTCTTTGTGGCGCCGGGTGTAACCATCGGCGATCACTGCAAAATTCAAAATAACGTTTCCATCTATGAGGGCGTGGAACTCGGCGATTACGTGTTCTGCGGCCCCTCCATGGTGTTTACCAATGTACCGCGTCCCCGCTGCAAATATCCCCAGCGGGGCTCTGAGTTTTATGTCCGTACTCCGGTGGGTGAGGGCGCCAGCATCGGCGCCAACGCGACGATCGTGTGCGGGCACAGCATCGGTGCACATGCGTTTATTGCCGCAGGCAGCGTGGTGACAAAAGACGTACCCGCGCACGCTATTATGATGGGAAGCCCCGCGCACCAGCGCGGCTGGGCCTGCGAATGCGGCGAAACGCTGGACGAAGCCCTGCACTGCCACAAATGCGGCAGGCAGTACACACAGACGCCGGAAGGCCTGAAGGAGGAAAAAAATCATGCAGAAAATTGAATTCAACGATTTGTCGGCCCAGTACCGTCACCTCAAACCGGAAATCGACGCGGGAATCGCCAAGGTTCTGGAAGAATGCCACTTTATTTCCGGCCCGCAGGTAGAAGAACTGGAGCAGGAGCTCTGCAAGTACGTAGGCCGCAAATACTGCGTTTCCGTTTCGAACGGAACCGACGCGCTGCAAATGCCGCTGATGGCTTGGGGCGTAGGCCCCGGCGACGCGGTGTTCGTACCGGCCTTTACCTTTATGGCAACCGCCGAGGTAGCGAGCCTTGTGGGCGCTACCCCCGTGTTCTGCGATGTGAAGGAAGACACCTTCAACCTTGATCCCGCCTCCCTGCGCAAGCAGATCGAGCGCGTCAAGGCGGAGGGCAAGCTGAATCCCAAGGCCGTGATCCCGGTAGACCTGTTCGGCCAGACCGCCGACTACGACGAGATTTTGCCCATCTGCCGCGAATTCGGGCTGTTCATGATGGAGGACGCCGCTCAGGGCTTCGGCGGAGTCAACAACGGCCGCAAGGCCTGCTCGTTCGGCGACGCTTCCGCCACCAGCTTCTTCCCGGCGAAGGCCCTTGGCTGCTACGGCGACGGCGGTGCGATCTTCACCGACGACAAAGAG
>JAEXDU010000208.1 GCA_023401495.1 Bacillota bacterium | reverse complement strand
GGATATTCGCGGCTATATCGAAACGAAAAATTACCCCGCGCTTGACGAGATTCTCGATTCCCTGCCCGATTCCCGCGAGGCGGCCGCCCTGCGGCAGCTCCCCCGGCTGTTCGGCAGAGAAGAAATATTCGAACAGGCCGAAGGCCTCGATCTTCCGGACAGCGCCAAGGAGCCGATCCGGTATTTGAAGAAGCTGTACGGCATGCTTTCGGAACTGCGGCTTTCAGAGCGCATCATGGTCGATCTGGGTCTGGTACAGAGAAACGATTACTATACCGGTATCGTGCTCAGCGCTTATGTTCCCCAGGCGGGCGAGGCGGTTCTGGTCGGTGGCCGCTACGACCATCTGCTCGAGCTGTACGGCGCGCCGATGCAGGCCATCGGGTTTGCTGCGAATGTGGATGTTCTTGCGGGCGTTATGGCCGCCGAGGGCGAAGAAACGGCAATCGTCCCCGCGCAGATTCTGGTGCACGGGGAAGACGGCTTTGAGATCAAAGCGCTGGATTACGCGGCACGCCTGACGGAGCGCGGAATTTTCTGCGAGTTTTCCGTATTTGAGGATCGCGAGCAGGCCATCCATTACGCGGTGGCAATGGGGATTCCTCAGGTGGATTTTGTCTCTGATGACACAGTTTCGATCATGCTCACAAAGGAGGAAAACGGATGACTCCGTTAAAAATAGCGCTGACAAAGGGCCGCCTGGAAGAAAAAACGGTGGCCCTGCTGGAAAAGATGGGATATGACTGCTCCCAAGTACGCAATAAGGGAAGACGCCTGATTCTGCCCGTGGGCGATGGTGAAATTGAGGTGGTTCTGGCCAAGGCGGCCGATGTGATCACCTATGTTCAACACGGCGTCTGCGATTTGGGCGTTGTCGGCAAGGATACGATCATGGAAAGCACCGGCGGCTTTTTTGAGGTGCTCGATCTCGGTTTCGGCAAATGCCGGTTCGCGGTGGCTGGCCCCAAGGATTCCGGTATTTTTGAAGGCTACTCGGTGAAAACCGTGGCGACCAAGTACCCGAAGGTGGCCCGCGCCTTCTTTGAAAACCGAGACATGGACGTGCGCATCATCAAAATTGAGGGCTCGGTAGAGCTGGCTCCCTTGCTCGGCTTGGCCGAAGCCATTGTAGACCTGGTGGAAACCGGAACCACCCTCAAGGAAAACGGGCTAGAGATTCTTGAGATCATCTGCCCGATTTCCGCCCGGCTGATCGTCAATTCGGCCGTGATGAAGCTGAGAAAGGATGAAGTTGAGGCCCTGGTTTCTCGCATGAGCCAGGCCATTCAGAAGAAGGAGGAGAAGGTATGCTTAAAGCAATCCAGCTAAGCGGGGAAGAAGGCCGCCGCGCGGTGGAACAAATCCGCCGCCGCGGCGAAGAAAAGGATAAACTGGTCGACGCCCGCGTTGCGGAGATTCTGGAACAGGTCAGAACCCGCGGCGACGCGGCCGTGGAAGAATACACCCTGCGGTTCGACGGTGCGCTGCCGGCCAAGCGCGAGCTGAATCGCGAAGAGATGGCGGAGCTTTCCAAAGACTGCGACCCCGAATTTGTCGCCGCTTTGGAACGGGCCGCGCAGAACATCCGCGATTTTCACCAGCGTCAGGCGCAGCAAAGCTGGCTGACGACCCGCGAGGACGGCGTTCTGATGGGCCAGCGGGTGCGCGGGCTGCACCGTGTCGGCATTTACGTCCCCGGCGGCACGGCGGCATACCCCTCTTCCGTTTTGATGAACGCGATCCCAGCGAAAATCGCGCAGGTGGGCGAGATCATTATGGCGACGCCGCCCCAGAAGGACGGCAGGCCGAATCCCAATATCATGGCGGCGGCGCTGATCGCCGGAGTGGACCGCATCTTCCTGATGGGCGGGGCGCAGGCCGCGGCGGCGCTGGCCTACGGCACAGAGACCGTCCCGCGGGTGGACAAGATCGTCGGCCCGGGAAATATTTATGTGGCCACGGCGAAAAAACAGCTGTACGGCATCGTGGATATCGATATGATCGCGGGGCCGAGCGAGATTCTTGTTCTGGCGGACGAAACGGCGAATCCGGTCTACCTTGCCGCAGACCTACTTTCTCAGGCGGAGCACGACGTGCTGGCTTCCGCGATTCTGCTTACGTCCAGCCTGAGCCTTGCGCAGCAGGTTGCCGAAGAGCTGGAACGCCAGACCGCACAGCTCGAGCGACGCGAGATCATGGAGCAGTCGCTGCAGAATTATGGGGCGATCCTTGTCTGTGATACGATGCAGGAGGCAGTCGCCTTTGCGAACAGCCTGGCTCCGGAGCATCTGGAGGTCTGCTGCGAAAACCCGATCGAATACCTTGGCTGCATCGATAACGCGGGCTCCGTCTTTTTGGGGAACTATTCCCCCGAGCCGCTGGGCGATTATTACGCGGGTGCAAACCATGTTCTGCCCACGGGGGGAACGGCGCGCTTCTTCTCGCCGCTTTCGGTCGACAGCTTTTTGAAAAAATCCAGCTTCATTTACTACACTAAGCAGGCGCTCACAGCCGCCGGGCCGGACGTGATGACTCTGGCAAAGGCGGAGGGCCTAACCGCACACGCCAATTCCATCAAAGTAAGGATGTGATTTCATTGTACCAGCTGAACAGCAAAATCAGAGACTTAAAGCCGTACGAGCCGCTGGAGGGAGATTACCGGATCCGGCTGGACGCCAATGAGTCCTTTTTATCCCTGCCGACGAACGTGATGTCAAAGATGATGGATGCGTTCGCGTATACGGCCTTCAATCGCTATCCCGATCCGCTGGCCGTTGATGTATGCCGTATGTTCGCGCAGTATCACAAAATCCGGCCGGAGAATGTAACCGCGGGCAACGGCTCCGACGAGCTGATTTCCGTTCTGATGACCGCCTTTTTAATGAAAGGGGACACGGTGCTGACGCTTTCTCCCGATTTCTCGATGTACCGTTTCTATTCCTCGCTTGTAGAGGTCAAATGTGTGGACGTCGTGAAGAAGAGCGATCTGACCATCGATGTGGATGAGCTGATCTCCGTGTCAAATCAGACCGGGGCAAAGATGATCCTGTTTTCCAACCCCTGCAATCCCACCTCGGTGGGGCTTACCCGTGAACAGGTAAGGAAGATCATCCGTTCCGTGAGCGCCTTGGTGGTTCTGGACGAAGCCTATATGGATTTCTGGGATCAGTCCCTGATTCAGGAGGCGGAGCAGTACGATAATCTGGTGGTGCTGCGCACCTGCTCTAAGGCGTTCGGCCTTGCGGCGCTCCGCCTTGGCTTTGCAGTAGCGAATCAGACGATCACCGCGGCGCTGCGGGCCGTCAAGTCGCCGTACAATGTCAATTCCGCCACACAGAGTGCAGCTGCGGCAGTTCTGTCCTACCCAAAGCAGCTGGAACGCGCGATCGAGAAAATCGTCGATTCCCGTATCGCCCTGTCGCAGGGGCTCCAGCAGCTTTTGAAGAAGAACACCGGCCGGTTTGTTCTGTACCCAAGCTGCACCAATTTTGTGCTGATCCGCCTTGCGGACGCGCGATACGTGTATGAAAAGCTTTTGGCTGAGGGGATCGCGGTGCGCCTGATGGGCGATTTTCTGCGGATTACCGCCGGCGCTCCGGAAGAAAACACAGAGCTGCTTGCGGCATTGGAACAGATATTGTAATCAATTTGCTTTCAAAACGGATTTCTCCCAGCCTATGGCGGGGAGAAATCAACGCCCATTTTTAGAGTGCAATTACGATAAGGATAGGGGGCACAGCTATGAGAACAGCAGAGCAGTCCCGCGAAACACGGGAGACCCAAATCAGCGTCCGGCTGGCGCTGGACGGCGGGGAAACAAAAATCCAGACCGGAATCGGATTTTTCGATCATATGCTGCAGGCGTTTGCCACCCACGGCGGCTTTGGCCTGCAGGTTCAGGTGCAGGGCGACCTGTTTGTAGACGGCCATCACACGGTGGAGGATACCGGCATCGTTCTGGGCCGCGCGTTCCGTCAGGCTCTGGGGGATCGTTCCGGCATCGCGCGGTTCGGCAGCTTTTATGTGCCCATGGATGAAACGCTGGCGTTCGCGGCAGTCGATGTCAGCGGCAGGCCGTTTCTGGTCTTTCAGGCAGAGTTCCCCCAACAGGTGGTGGGCGCGTTCGACGCGTGCCTTACGGAGGAATTCTTCCGCGCCTTTGCCATGAACGCGGAGCTGACCCTGCATACCCGTGTGGAGTACGGCAACAATTCGCATCATATGATCGAGGCCATGTTCAAGGCCGTCGCGCACGCGCTGCGGCTGGCCGCAGCCGAAACCACGCCGGGGCAGGTACTGTCCACCAAGGGCAGCCTGTAAGAAAGAGGGGATTCCATGATCATTTTTCCAGCGATCGATATCAAAGACGGCGCCTGTGTCCGTTTGCGGCAGGGCGATTACGATACCGCGCACAAGGTGGCGGAGGATCCGCAGCAAACGGCAAGCTCCTTTGCCGAATCCGGTGCACAGTGGATTCATATGGTAGACCTTGACGGGGCGAAAGCAAAGCACCCGGTCAACAGCGAAGTATTCCTGCGGGCGGTCGAAACTGGTCTGCGGGTCGAAGTAGGCGGGGGCATCCGCACGCTTATGGATGTGGAGTTTTACCTGTCGCGCGGCATTTCCCGGGTGATTCTTGGTTCCGTTGCCCTGTACGATCCACAGCTTGTGCGTGATTGTGTACAGCGCTGGGGCGAGCGGATCGCTGTAGGCATCGATGCCAGAAACGGAAAAGTGGCCGCAGAGGGGTGGACCCAGACCTCGCAGGTGGATTATATTGAGCTGGCAAAGCAGATGGAAGAGGTATGGGTAAAGTATATCATCTTTACAGATATATCAAAAGACGGTATGCTCACCGGCCCGAACCTCGAACAGCTCGACGCGTTGAATCGGGCGGTCTCGTGCCACATTGTTGCCAGCGGCGGCATCGCAAACCTGCAAAATATCAAGGATTTATGCGGGTTGGGGCTGTATGGGGCCATTTGCGGCAAATCGCTGTACAGCGACAGTCTGAATTTGAAAGAGGCCATCGCGGCGGCACAAGGAGAAAAACAATATGAGTGAAAAGTTAAACACCTTTACAGATAAAAACCTGGAGCGCTTCTTTCAAAAGAGCGAGCTGATCCCCGTGATCGTGCAAGAGCAATCCACCAAGGAAGTGCTGATGCTGGCCTATATGAATCTTGAATCCCTGCGCAAAACGCTCGAAACCGGGTACACCTGGTTTTACAGTCGATCCCGGCAGGAGCTTTGGAATAAGGG
>JAEXDU010000182.1 GCA_023401495.1 Bacillota bacterium | reverse complement strand
GGCAATCGCCGCGCTGAGGGACGGCGACCGGGTTCTGATTGCCGAAGCCTGCACGCATCACCGGCAGGAGGACGATATCGGCAAGGTAAAAATCCCGCGCTGGCTGCGGCAGAAAACCGGAAAAGAGCTGTACTTTGATTTTTCTTCCGGACTCGGCTACACCAAGCAGCTGCCGGAATACGCGCTTGTCGTTCATTGCGGCGCGTGTATGATCAACCGCGCCGCAATGCTCAGCCGCATCCAGCAGGCGCGGGACGCTGAAGTGCCGATCGTGAACTACGGCGTTCTGATCGCCTATGTGACCGGTATTCTCGACCGCGTGCTTCAGCCGATCCCCGAAACCCACAAAAAGGAGGGAAGCTATGCGTGATCTTGCCCGTATGACCCGCGCGGAGCTTGCGGAATTCATCCGCGACGGCGGAGGCGCCGACTATGCAGAGCTGATGCGGGAAGCCGACCGGCTTCGCCGCCTTTATTACGACAACGAGGTTTACACCCGCGGCCTGATCGAGTTCACCAACTTCTGCAAGAACGACTGCCTGTACTGCGGCATCCGCCGCAGCAACCCATACGCGGAGCGCTACCGCCTGACCGAGCGCCAGATACTGGAGTGCTGCTCGCTGGGCTGGGAGCTCGGCTACCGCACCTTTGTGCTTCAGGGCGGCGAAGACCCATACTTTACCGACGAGCGGATCGAACGGATTGTGTATTCCATTCGCAGTGCGCACCCGGACTGCGCCGTGACCCTTTCGATCGGCGAGCACAGCCGCGAATCGTACCAGCGTTTTTACAATGCGGGTGCACAGCGCTATCTGCTGCGCCACGAAACCGCAAACGACGAGCATTACCGCAAGCTGCACCCCGCCGCCATGTCACCGGAGAACCGCAAGCGATGTCTTTGGGATCTGCGCGACATCGGCTACCAAGTGGGGGCGGGATTCATGGTGGGCTCACCGTTCCAGACGCCGGAATACCTTGCGGACGACCTGCTGTTTTTGCAGGAGCTGCAGCCGCACATGGTGGGGATCGGGCCGTTTATTCCGCAGAAGGACACGCCGTTCGGCGCTTTCCCCTCCGGCACGGTGGAGCAGACGCTCTTGCTGCTCGCGATGCTGCGGGTGCTGCTGCCCACGGCGCTGCTGCCCGCCACCACAGCGGTGGGCACACTCGACCCGCTCGGGCGGGAAAAGGCGCTGAAGGCCGGAGCGAACGTGGTGATGCCGAACCTTTCCCCTACCGACGTTCGGAAGAAGTATTTGCTGTACGACAATAAAATCTGCACCGGCGATGAAGCGGCGGAGTGCCGCTTCTGCATCCAGGGCCGCGTGGAGCGGGCCGGATTCCGCCTGACGGTGAGCCGGGGCGACCATAAAGAATGGAGGATGCAGCATGATGCAATTGGATCATGACTTAATCTATCAATTACTGGAACAGGCAAAAAACAGTACATCCGAACAGCGTGAAGCCGCCGTTCGCCGCGCGGAAAATGGAGAAACGCTGGATTATCTGGATATCGCGCTGCTGCTGGAAATCAGCGAACCGGAGCTTTTGGCGCGTATTTACCGTGTCGCCGGGGACATCAAGAAGAAAATCTACGGCAACCGGGTGGTGCTGTTCGCGCCGCTGTACGTTTCGAATCACTGTGTGAACAACTGCGTTTACTGCGGCTTTCAGCGCTGCAACGAGATGCCGCGCCGCCGCCTGACCCGCGAGGAAATTCAGCAGGAGGTTCGCGTGCTGGAACGCATGGGCCACAAGCGCCTTGCTCTTGAGGCCGGAGAGGACCCCGTCAACTGTGATATTCAGTACATTCTGGACGCGCTCGACGCCATTTACGATACAAAGCTCGACAACGGCAGCATCCGCCGCGTCAATGTCAATATTGCCGCCACCACGGTGGAGGAATACCGCATGCTCCACGAAAAGGGCATCGGCACCTACATTCTGTTCCAGGAGACTTACCATAAGCCCACTTACGAAGCCATGCATCCCCACTGTCGCAAGAGCAATTACGACTACCACCTGACCGCGTTTGACCGCGCGATGGAAGCCGGGATTGAGGATGTGGGCGCGGGCGTGCTGTTCGGCCTGTACGACCCGAAGTTCGAGGTACTCGGCCTGATGATGCATAACGCACACCTGGAAGAACGCTTCGGTGTGGGCTTCCACACGATCTCTATGCCGCGTTTAAAGCAGGCCGAGGGCATGAGCCTGAAGGATTTCCCGCATCTGGTGGATGACGAGACCTTTAAGCATCTGGTGGCCATCCTGCGGATCGCCGTGCCCTACACCGGCATCATCATGTCTACACGCGAATCGGCGCAGATGCGCGACGAGGTGCTGCGCTACGGGGTATCGCAGATCAGCGCCGGTTCCAACACGGAAATCGGCGGCTACAAGCAGGAGGAGGATTCCCCGCACGAAACGGTATCCGGGCAGTTCCAGCTTTCGGATGAGCGCCGCCCGCTTGAGGTGATCAAGACCCTGATCGAAAACGGATACATCCCCAGCTACTGTACCGCCTGCTACCGGCAGGGCCGCACCGGCGACCGCTTTATGCAGCTCGCGAAAAGCGGAACTATCCAGAACACCTGTACCCCCAACGCGCTGATGACGCTGCTGGAGTACATGCTCGATTACGGCGACCCCGAGCTGACCGAAATGGGAGGACATCTGCTGGAGAACGAGCTGAACAAAATCGAAAACCCGAATGTGCAGAGAATCGTCCGCCGGAACATTGAGCGCATGCGCGCCGGGGAACGCGATTTATTCCTGTAAAATTTTTTCGTCCAATCAAACAGAAAAAGGCGGTACCTGCAATGCTCGCAGGGTACCGCCTTTTTCTATGAACCCGTATCGACAGACGCTTTGACCGATGGTACCGGCCGCTTTCGGTTGAATTTCCCATTTGGGTCTGTTACAATATCCGGAAAAGAGGTGATTTTATGAACCGGGTCATTCGCAGGAATCAGATCAATCTGCCCTACAGCTTGCACGATGGGAAAGTGATTGCCTTTCAGGTGACAAACAACACCCTTCAAATGCAGCTGCAGAGCGGATTCATAGAAACCATCGAGCCCTTTGAACAGGTAACCGGCTGTATTGAGTTTGAGAAAATAGATTGGGATTTCAGCTATGTGTATCTGCTGGAATATCAAGATGTTCCGTGCGGTAACTGCGGCAGCTTTACGGGTAAAAAAATGGATTTGCATGAATTCATCGATCAGTATCGCAATGCCGGGTTTGACATCATGGATGAAACCTATGGCTACAACATGTCAAAATTCAGCGGATACCTTTCAGCGGAAGGGTCTGTCAAAGAATGCATCATCGAGATATACCATTTGGGTGATATGAGTTACATTATGAAGGAATCGTTCTGAATCTGCGAATTCCTCACAATCAGCAACCGCGGCCCTGCAGCTTTTCACCATATCTTCAGCGCTTGATAATACCAATTGTATATTTTAATAAATATATTCTATAAGTAATTCAAAAGTCCGCTTGATTTCAGTCCTTCTCTTTTAAATCAGAAAAGAAGTGCTGTCTCTTACGAAAGCCCCTTTCTCTTTTTAACGGACTCGGTCAATGCCGGCAGCACCTGAAACAGGTCGCCCACCACGCCATAATCGGCTACTCCAAAAATGGGGGCGTCGGGATCTTTATTGACGGCAACCACCACGTCGGAGCTGTTCATGCCCACCAGATGCTGAATCGCACCTGAAATACCGGCTGCAATATAAAGCTTTGGGCCTACGGTCTTTCCGCTTTGCCCTACCTGATGGGAACGTGAAATCCAACCGGAATCCACCGCCGCGCGGGATGCGCCGACCGTTGCGCCAAGCGCGTCCGCCAGTTCCCGAATCGTGCGGAAGCCCTCGGGGCCGCCTACGCCGCGCCCACCGGAAACGATGATCTCTGCTCCCTCCAGATCGACCAGCTCTTTGCTCAGTTCGCTGATCACATCCAGAACCTTGGTGCGCAGGCGTTCTTCCGGAATATGGATGTCTTCTTTAATCACTTCTGCGGAGCGGCTGTCGTCAGGCTCTTCTTTCTTAAAAACACCGGGGCGTACCGTGCCGATCTGCGGACGGTGGTCGGGGCACAAAATGGTAGCCATCAGGTTTCCGCCAAAGGCCGGGCGGGTCCATGCTACATTGCCGCTTTGCTCATCGATGTCCAATCCAGTGCAGTCTGCCGTAAGACCCGTTTTCAGGCGGCAGGACAAACGGGGGGCCATGTCGCGCCCGTTGCCGGTCGCTCCGATCAGCAGAGTGGTAGGACCATATTTCTCCACCAGTGCATGCAGTGCATCGGTATACGCGTCGGTCGTGTACCGGGCAAATTCGGGGCCGTCCACCACAATGATTTGATCCGCCCCCTGCGCCTGCACGGCCTTGACCGCCTCATCCACCTGAGAGCCGATCACGACGGCCACCAGTTTTCCCTGTTGTCCGTCCGCCAGACGGCGGCCCGGATTCAGCAGCTCCAGACCAATATTTTTCGCTCTGCCGTCCCGGTCTGTCTCGATCAATACCCACAAATCCTTTGTCTTTGCTTCCATTATGTTTCCCTCCCTCTTATAGCACACAGGTTTCGCAGAGCGACTCAAACAGCCTTTTGCCGGAGTCTGTTCCGCTTTCTTCCTGAATTTTGACCCCGCCGGACTTCTGCGGCGCCGTGTAAGTTTTTTTCACTTTTGTCGGCGAACCCTTAAGCCCCGCGCGGCTGAGATCGATCGTCAGGTCCGCGGAGGTAAGAGTGGGAATCTCTACATTATTCGCGGCCAGTTTGGTTCGGATGGTGGGGTACCGCGGCTCGTAGGGAAGCTTCGTTACCGTAATCACACACGGCATTTTTACGCCCAGCAGTTCAAAATCATCTTCCGACTCGCGCTTGACTTTCGCGGTGTCACCTTCAACGGAAAGCCCAACCGCACAGGTCACCTGCGGGTAATCCAGGTGCTCCGCAATCTCGGGGCCCACCTGGGCCGTATCGCCGTCGATCGCCTGCTTGCCGCAGAAAATCAAATCGAATTTGCCCTCGAGTTCCTCTACCCGAACGATAGCGCGAGAGAGAATATAGCTGGTTGCCAGCGTATCGGAACCGCCAAACGCGCGGTCGCTGACCAGATACGCTTTGTCCGCCCCCACTGCCAGACATTGCTTGAGTGCCGTCTTGGCCTGCTCCGGCCCCATAGACAGCACTACGATCCTGCTGCCCGGCACTGCGTCCTTCAGCCGGGCCGCCATTTCCATTGCGTAAGAGTCGAACGGATTGACGATACTGGGTACGCCCGAGCGGATCAGCGTATTCGTTTTCGGGTCGATACGAATTTCCGCTGTGTCGGGAACTTGCTTGACACATACTAACAGATTCATTTTCGCTCTCCTTTTCCCATATGACTCCCCATTTGCGCCGGGGTCCAAGGCTCCGCTGCCGGGGCGCCGTGTTTGTCTGCGGAGCATCGCAAATGACAAGCTGCAAAATCGCCAGCCGCATCTATTGGTGCTACCAATATTTATATTAACTATAATGAAAACATCTGTCAATAATCGTTGTTTTATTGTCAAACTTATATAAATAAATAACAATATTTCATTTAGGTAATTTTCTTATCGCAATTTAGAAGTGCAAGCTACCAATGCGGCTGATACTTTTTGCACACTGGTATAACCAACATTCACCTGCGGCCATTGCAACGCCGGGTACAGCCTGATATTTCAAGAGAATTTCATTTGCTTTACGGGCTGTTTTATTTTCTCTTCCCTTCTGTTTTCGTCAGTTCTGCTTTTCAACACAGATTACCACATACCGTAAACAGGCATTAAAAGCTTTGGAAAGCGTTTGCTTTCAGACTTCTACAGATAAGACACTTTTTTCGGTTCGCCGGCACAACCGGTGGTTGTGCTACAGAAAAAGGGAAAGGAACTGTATAAAACAGTTCCTTTCCCTTTTCTATATGGCAGCGCCGGTAAAACGAAGCCATGATATTTTTTATTTTCCCGTCTGCATCAGGACGATTGCTTATCCACTCCGGGGCAGCCATCCACTTTCCCTTTCTCTTGCTCCTTTACGGAACGGCAGGCCGCTCCGCACGGCTCTACCTGAGAAAAGGTGTAGGAATCCAGCTGCCTGCGCACCGATTCCGAAATTTCGGCATAGATGCGGTGATACCGGCAAGCCTGATGCGTACAGGCATATTCATCCTGCTGGCACCGGCTGATCATGTACGGGCCTTCCACCGATTCAATGACCTCGCGCAGAGTGATCCGGCTGCCGGGACGGGCCAGCGTATAGCCGCCGTGCGCCCCTTTATAGGACTGCACGATCCCGTCGGAAACCAGCTTGCGCAGAATCTTCAGCGCAAACCGCGGCGGAACACAGGTCCCCTCAGAAATGCTGCGCGCATCTGCCTTTTGATTGGACGCCGCCAGAAAATCCACGATTCTGACCGCATAGTCCGTTTCTAATGTCATGTGCATGACGAGGCTCCTTCCATTAATCCAGGAAGTCCTTCAGCTTTTTGCTGCGGCTGGGATGACGGAGCTTGCGCAGCGCCTTTGCCTCAATCTGGCGAATGCGCTCACGGGTAACGTTAAACTCCTTGCCCACTTCCTCCAGTGTGCGGGAACGGCCGTCTTCCAGGCCAAAACGCAGGCGAAGCACCTTTTCTTCCCTGGGGGTGAGGGTGTCGAGCACCTCGCCGAGCTGCTCGCGCAGCAGCGTGTGAGAGGCGGCATCCGCCGGAGCGGGCGCTTCATCGTCGGGGATGAAGTCACCAAGGTGGCTGTCCTCCTCCTCACCGATCGGGGTTTCGAGCGAAACCGGCTCCTGCGCAACCCGCATAATCTCGCGAACCTTATCGACCGGCATGTCCAGCTCCAGAGATACCTCGTCTGCTGTCGGCTCGTGGCCGTTCGTGTGCAGAAGCTGGCTCGATACCTTCTTCACTTTATTGATCGTTTCCACCATGTGCACGGGGATGCGGATGGTTCTTGCCTGATCGGCAATCGCACGGGTGATGGCCTGGCGAATCCACCACGTTGCATAGGTAGAAAATTTAAAGCCCTTGGTGTAGTCGAATTTTTCGACCGCCTTAATCAGGCCGAGGTTTCCTTCCTGAATCAGGTCGAGGAACTGCATTCCGCGGCCGAGGTACCGCTTGGCGATGCTGACGACCAGACGGAGGTTCGCTTCGGAGAGACGCTTCTTTGCCGCTTCGTCTCCGTTTGAAATGCGGATGGCCAGATCGATTTCCTCTTCGGGGGTGAGCAGCGGAACGCGGCCAATCTCTTTGAGGTATACCTTAACGGGGTCGTCGATGGCAATTCCTTCGGTGGCCAGAGAAGCCTCCACATCCTCGCTTTCGCCGCTGGGGATATCGAGCCCTTCGAGCGGGATATTGGCAAAATCCTCTATGATCTCAACGCCCTGGCTTTCGAGTGTATCGTAAAACTTTTCAATCTGCTCCGGCTCAAAATCCAGCTCGCCGAGAGCGTCCAGAATTTCTTTCGTCGAAAGCTGTCCTTTGCTTTTTCCCAGTTCGATCAGATCTCTGATGACTGTCTTCTTATCAGGCATTTCCATTGGTAGTTCCCCCTATTTTTTCTGCTCCCTTAGTCTTTGCAGATAGTCCCGAATGTCCTGCGGCGCCGCGGCAGCTGCGTCCTGCGGCTCCAGCTTTGCATTTTCCTGTAAAATCACATTCCGGTACTCCTTTGCGTCCTGAGCAGTCACATTGACCTGATGGTAATCTGCCAGCATTTTCGCAACAGAAGAAATCTCTTCCACGGAGAATTCTCCCGCAAGGTCTGTAAGGCCGCATGCCTTGCCATCCTTAATCTTCCCCAGAATGACCGTATATAATCGACGATTGAATGCAGTAACGAAATTTTCGGGCGGCAGCGCTGCTTCCAGCGTCTTTGCCGCGTCCGGATGCTGCATCAGGTAAACGATCAGCGCTTCTTCCGCATTGGCCGCGCGCAAATGCCGGCTTTTTTCCGGATTTACGGTGTCGCGGATTCCCGCCGTCTGCTGCTGAAACGCCCGGAACTCTTTCCGCTGCTGATCCTTTCGCCGCTTTTTCATGTTTTTATCCACCTGCATCAGAATCGAGGACCGCTCGATCCCGATTTCCTCCGCCAGGCGGCCTGCGTAAATTTCCTGCTCCATGCGGTTGTCGAGCGTAGCAAGAAGCTCTGCCGCACCGGTGAGGTACGCAACCTTTCCGTCAGACGTTTGCAGGTTGTGCCCGGCCCGCAGCTTTTGCAGGCGGTATTCCACGTCGTTGCCGCTGCTTTCCATCAGCTGGCGGAAGCGTGCCGGCCCCTGCTCACCGTAGGAGCGCATGAATTCGTCCGGGTCTTTTCCCGCGCTCAGACTGAGTACCCGCACCGTAAGCCCCGCGTCCCGCAAAAGCGGAATCGCGCGGGAGCTGGCCTTCTGCCCGGCTTCGTCCGAATCGTAGCACAGAAAAACCTCGCCTGTGTAGCGCGCCAAAAGCCGCGCCTGCTCCGTTGTGAGCGCCGTGCCGAGCGTGGCGATGGCATTCGTAAACCCCGCCTGATGCAGCGCGATCACATCCATATAGCCTTCCGCCAGAATCAGGCCGTCCTTCGCGTTGTTCTTCGCGAAATTCATCGCGAACAGCCCCGTACTTTTATGGAACACGAGCGTATCGGACGTGTTGAGGTATTTCGGCTTGTTGTCCCCCAGCGTCCGCCCGCCGAACGCGATCACATTCCCGCGCAGGTCGATGATCGGGTACATTACGCGGGCGAAAAAACGATCCATCACCCGGCCGGTAGAAGCCCGGACCGCGACATTGGCCTGCAGCAGCTCCTCGGGCGTATAGCCCTTGCCGCTGAGGAAATTGACGAGCGTAAAGCGCGAATCGGGCGCGTAACCCAGCCCGAAATGACGGATCGTCTGCGGGGTCAAACTGCGGCCCAGCAGGTACTCCCGACCCGGCGTGCCCTGCTCGCTCATCAGCTGGGTGTGGTAAAACCGCGCGGTTTCGCGGTTGATTTCGAGGATGCGCCCTTTGGCTCTGGCAAGACCCTGATCCGCGTCGCTTTCCGGCACGGAAATCCCGGCCCGCTGCGCCAGATGGCGAATGGCCTCCATATAATCCAGATTTTCAATCCGGCGGATAAACGTGATCACATCGCCGCCCGCACCGCACCCAAAGCAGTAAAACGAACCGTTTTCGGGGTACACATGAAACGACGGCGTCTTTTCACTGTGAAACGGACAGAGCCCGGAAAAGGTTCTGCCGCTGTGCCGCAGATTGATGTAGGATGAAACCACGTCGGCAATATCACTTCGGCTTTTCAGCTCCTGTAAAAAATCATCCGGCAGCGCCAACTGATCCCCCTCCTATCCCCGATGCTCAATGGTCCCAGGATCTTGGGACGCTGATGTCCTGAAACAGCACCACGGCATACCGGTCGGTCATACCGGCAATAAAATCCGCGGCGGCCCGTTCGGTTCCCTCCAGTTCCGCTGTTTCGCGCAGATCCGGCGGCAGATGCACGGGATTCTTCGCGTACTCAAACAGCGTTTTGATCAGGAACGGAACTTTTTCCTCCTCCTTTTTGGCATAAGGATTGAAATAAACCTTTTCAAACATAAACTGGCGCAGCTCCAAAAACAGCGGGAAGATATGCTCTTCCATGCGGATCTCTGCCCCGTCGCTTGCGCGGATCACGGATTTGACGAGCGTACCGATACGCACTGATCTTCGGGTGCCGAGCACACTCGTGATATGCTCGGGGATATCCCGCTCGGACAAAACGCCCGCGCGCACTGCGTCGTCAATATCGTGATTGATGTAAGCGATCTTATCCGCCAGACGGACGATGCGCCCCTCCGGCGTCTGCGCCTGGGTTCCGCTGGTATGGCACAGAATCCCGTCGCGCACCTCTTTGGTCAGGTTCAGGCCCCGGCCCTCGTTTTCGAGCTTCTCCACCACACGCACGCTCTGCTCATTATGCCGAAAGCCGTGCTCGCACAGCTCGTTGAGCACCCGCTCGCCCGCATGGCCGAACGGAGTATGTCCCAGATCGTGCCCGAGCGAAATCGCTTCGGTCAGATCTTCATTGAGCAGCAGGCCGCGCGCGATGGTTCGCGCAATTTGCGAAACCTCGAGCGTATGGGTCAGCCGGGTACGGTAGTGGTCGCCTTCGGGCGACAAAAACACCTGCGTTTTGTGCTTTAACCGGCGAAACGCCTTGCAGTGAATGATGCGGTCGCGGTCACGCTGAAACGGCGTGCGCATCTCGCATTCTTCTTCGGGCCGGTCCCGGCCCTGGGTCTTTTTCGATAATGTCGCATAAGGCGACAAAATTTGCTCTTCGAGCAGTTGAGTTCTCTCTCTTACGGTCATAATGATCACCCGCAATCCTCTCATAAGGATATACGCAAAGATGGCCTAAAACTCCTGCTTCCACTCAAAATATTTTTCTCCCGCTTGTTGTGCCTCCACCGTTCCGCCGGTGGCATCCGCCAGCCGTTTGCGGAACAAAGGCACATCATCCTGCGCCATATGGAAGCACAGCGTGACGATCTCGGTAAAATCCGAATCATCCACCACGCCGCCGCACTCCGGGATCAGCGCCGCCAGAATCCCGTACTGCGAATAATCGCACTGAAGTTCCAGCAGCCAGCAAAGGCGCATGACGATGGGCTTTGCCGCCTGAATGCCGAGCGAGGCCGCGTGGGAATACGCGCGCACGAGACCGCCCGCACCCAGCAGCACGCCGCCAAAATAACGGGTTACCACAATAGCCGCATCGACAATGCCGGGCTTCTGCAGAACCTCCAGCACCGGCATCCCTGCCGTACCCTGCGGCTCGCCGTCGTCGGAATACCGGCGCAGCTGGCCGCCGCGCAGCGAATAAGCGTATACATTATGAGAAGCATCCCAATGCTTCTGGCGGATTTCGTTCAGGAAAGAAATCGCGTCCTCCTCGGTAAAAACCGGCCTTGCATAGCCGATAAACCGGGAACGACGCTCCGTAAATTCCGCACAGGCATTTTGACTGATGGTTTTGTACTCTGTCATAAGCCCGCACCGCCTTTTCACAAGTAAGGATAAAAAGACGGGCGGCGCATCGCGCCGCCCCCCATAATTCCAGCTAAAACTTCCGCAGGATGCTTCAGGATGATTATTTGCCCTGAAGACCGTAACGCTTTTTAAATGTGTCCACGCGACCGCTGGTATCAATCAGCTTCTGCTTGCCGGTGAAGAACGGATGGCACTTGGAGCATATTTCAACGCGGATGTTGTCTTTGGTAGACCGTGTCTCGATCTCATTTCCGCAAGCGCATTTAATGGTCGTCTTCTGGTACTTCGGATGGATTGCTTCCTTCATTCCTGTCACCTCTTTCAACGAAAGTACAACTTATCAATATAAGTATAACAAAGGAATTTTAACACAATGCGATTGAAAAATCAAGTAGTATTTCCAGCAAAATCTTTATTTTTTCGATTGTTTGGAAAGATAAGAGACATACTCCTCTAAACAAAAGCCCATTTGGCGCATGCGCTGGGCATTTTCCTGCCCTACGTAGCGAAAATGCTGCGGCTCTGCATTCTTTTGGGTAACGCTCGTTTTGTTCTCCGGATACCGCAGCACAAAGCCGTACTGCGGGCCGTTGACCAAAAGCCATTCCGACTGCGCCCCGCCGGTTCCGCCGGTCAGCTCAAAATCCACCGCAAGGCCGGTCTGGTATTCACTGTAGCCGCCGCGTTCCACCAGAGACTGCGCCGTATCCTCGGCACGCACCTGTGTGTAGCCCGCCGCCACCAGCTCCTGCACCTTCTGTTTATACAGCGCTTCCTGCTGCTCCGCCGTGACATAGCCCCGCGTGATTTTCAGCGCAACGCCGCTATCTGCCGCGGCTTTCTTCATCTCTTCATACGCCGCAGCCAGGCGCTTGTCCACCTGAACTCCGTCCTGTTCGGTCAAATCCGGCACAACGCCCTCCATGAGGCCCCGGCCGCTGTCGACGAGCACCAGAAGATCCGGCGCACTGCTGGCCGCCGCCGACTGCACCGGTTCGGAATATTCCGGCGCTGAGGATGCGAACAGCTCCTTCTCCAAAGACGGATGCAGCTGATACCAAACAAGCAGCAGACCCGCCGTTACCGAAATCAGAATGACCACCGCGATCACCGTCATCAGAATCCGCAGCCGCCTTACCTGATTCACACCGCGCCAGCCGGGCTGGCTTTTGAGTACTCTTTCCCCGCGGCGGCCGGACCGGCCGTCCCTTTTCCACAGCCCCACGCTGCGCACTCCTCCCTTTCAGGCATCGCACCGCATGATCGCGGCCGAATGTCATTTCATTTTCTCTTTTCTTATTGTATATGTTATCATAAAATTTTTCAATATCTGTTTGTAATCCAGAGAAGGTACCTATTTTCTTTTGCCTCATTAATATTTGTTTGATTTTTCACGAAATATGATGTAGTATTAGCGTGAAGAAAATCAGGATTTGCGCCGTGCGCTCAACCATAAAATCCGCCCGTTCGAATGGAGGAATTACCGTGAGAAAAACGAAAATCATCTGTACGCTTGGCCCATCAACCGATAAAGAAGCTGTTCTTCGTCAGCTGATGCTGTCCGGCATGGATGTGGCCCGTCTGAACTTTTCCCACCAATCCCACGCAGAGCAGAAGGTTCGCTCCGATATGGTGAAAAAGCTGCGTCAGGAGCTGGATCTTCCCATCGCGCTGCTGCTTGATACAAAAGGCCCCGAAGTGCGCATCAGAACTTTTTCGACCCCGCAGGTCACGCTGAAGCAGGGGCAGAAATTTACTTTGACCACAAGAGAGGTTGACGGCACAGAGGAAATCGTCAGCGTCACCTTTGCCAATCTGCCGAAGGACGTAGACCACGGTTCTCACATTTTGATCGACGACGGACTGATCGAGCTGCGAGTGGAATCCTGTACCGATACCGATGTTCTCTGCACCGTGTTAAACGGCGGCACCCTTTCCGCGAACAAGGGTGTGAACGTGCCCGGCGTGCAGCTTTCCCTGCCGTTCATCAGCGAGCAGGATCAGAAAGACATTGCCTTTGCCGTGCAGGAGGATTTTGATTTCATTGCCGCGTCCTTCACGCGCAGTGCCCGCGACATCCTCGAGCTGCGTAGCGAGCTGGAAAAGCTGAACTGCCACAGCATGCGCATCATCGCCAAAATTGAAAACCGCGAGGGCGTGGATAATATCGATGAGATCATCCGCGTAGCCGACGGCATCATGATCGCCCGCGGCGATCTGGGCGTAGAGATTCCGCTCGAGGAGATTCCTGTGGTGCAGAAGCGCCTGATCAAAAAGGGATACAGCGGCGGCATGCAGGTCATCACCGCCACCCAGATGCTGGATTCGATGATGAAGAATCCCCGCCCCACTCGCGCAGAGGCCACCGACGTTGCCAACGCCATTTACGACGGTACCAGCGCGATCATGCTTTCGGGTGAAACGGCTGCCGGCAAATACCCCATTGAGTCCCTCAAGACGATGTCCATCATCGCCGAGCGCACCGAACGCGATATCAACTATAAATCCCGCTTCACACAGCTGGTCGGTAAGGAATCGCCGAACGTTACCTCCGCGATTTCTCACGCCACCTGCACCACGGCGCACGATCTGGGCGCTGTGGCGATCATTACGGTTTCAAAATCCGGCAGAACGGCCCGGATGGTTTCAAAATACCGCCCGGCCTGCCCCATTATTTCCGGTACGACCAGCGAGACAGTGCGCCGCCAGATGAACCTTTCCTGGGGCGTGATCCCGATTATGGTGGAGGAACAGGTAAACACCGACAAGCTGTTCGACCACGTGGTAAAGGTTTCGAGAGACCGCGGTCTCGTCAAGGACGGCGACGTCGTCGTCATCACTGCCGGCGTGCCCGTAGGCTTTTCCGGCACCACGAACCTGCTGAAGGTGCAGATGGTGGGAGACATCCTCGTTTCGGGGCGCGGCGTCAACCAGAGCTATGCCTGCGGCAACCTGTGTGTCTGCCAGACGGAGGAAGAGGCCTGGCAGCGCTTTAAGCCCGGCGATGTTCTGGTGCTGCCCCACACGACAAACAAGCTGATGGAGCTGATCCGCCTGAGCGCTGCGATCGTCACCGAGCAGGACGGGCTCAATTCCCACGCGGCGATCGCCGGGATGGCTCTGAACAAGCCGGTGATCGTCAATGCGGAAAACGCCACACAGCTGCTGAAAAGCGGAACCACCGTAACGGTGGACGCCATGCGCGGAATCGTGTACAGCGGCATTCACAAGCAGGAAAAGTAAAACTAAGATCGATTTTTAAGCGGGGGCCGTTGTTCTTTTGGAACGACGACCCCCGCAAAAGATTTTTTGGTCAAGCGCTTGATTTTTAATCAAAAATAGTTTATAATAAGCCACGTTGTTCTTGCCGGTGTGCTGGAATGGCAGACGGGGCGGACTCAAAATCCGTTGGTAGTGATACCGTGTGGGTTCAAGTCCCACCACCGGCACCAAAAGACTCACAAAGCTTAATTGCTTTGTGAGTCTTTTTTGTTACGGCTATGTTTTAGGCGCAGGCAATCAGGCTAGGGAAATATCTTGACAGGTGCTGGTATAACTGGTTTTGGGCCAGATACTTTATGTTACTGACAGATTCTGTTACATAGTAGTGATAAGTGACCCTCTTTTCTCCATCACAATAGAAAAAGGCCGCCTGAAAGGCGACCTTGACTGTAGTTTCTGTAATTGTAACTCGTTCCACGTACTTTCGAATGAAGTTTTGCAGTTTATTTCGATCCTGCTGCTTGAAATTTCTTTTTATATTTTCTATGGCACTACTGACTTTTTCTTCTGAAATAGTGGGTATTTGATTGCTGCGGCGATATTCTTCTAAGAGTGCTTCACATTTCTGAATCTGACTTTCGGTATCCTTCAGCGCTTCCCCTATGCTGGAGCTGTACCCATGCTCTTTAATAGCATCTAACAGGTTCTTCTTGGATTTTTGCAGCATCTTGAGGGTTCCTTCATGCCTTATATATTCCTCGTCCTTATTGTTGCACTCTCCCTTAATCGTTTGGTTCAGTTGCTTGGCAATCATAGGAATAATATCTTTGCTCTGAAAATGCTCAAGCAAGGTATCCAGTACAAAATGCTCTAGGTATTCGGCACGTACTTCCTTGTTCTTGCAAATGTGCTTGCTGTGTTTATTTGAGCAGCGATACGCATAATAGTTCTGCCCTTGCCCGTTATAATGGCAGTTCCCGTGCATTTTACTGCCGCATTCCCCGCAATACACTAACCCTGACAGTAAATAAATGTACTTGCTGCGGCTTTTCCCTTTGTGAGTAATGCTTCGGAGGGCCTGCACCATGTCCCACATTTCATCCGAAACAATTCTAGGCACTCCGCCCTCAATTCTGATTTGCTCGCTCTCCGGCTTATAGCGGTGAGCGTTTCTTTTTCCTCGACTGGTACCTTTGGCTATTTTATTAAACACATAAACGCCACGGTACTTCTCATTGCTTAAAATATCATAAATGCTATTCTTTCCAAAGGGTTTCCCTGTTTTTGTTTTATATCCCAAGAGATTCAATTCCTCAATGATCTGCCCATAGCCATACCCTTGGCTGTAAAGTTCAAAGATTTTCCGAACAATCTTTGCTTCTTCTTCGTTGATGCAGTATTTTCGCTCCACAATATCATACCCCAAACACGGGGTTCCACCGTTAAACAGGCATTTTCTGGCATTTTCCAGCTCGCCCTTCATGACCTCCATAGCAAGATTTTGACAATACAACGTGTTAAAAGCTGACATAATTGTGACCATCGCAGTCCCCATGGGATCGTTTTGAATTGTTTCCATAGCAGAAACCAATTCAATCCCCCTGTTGTTCAGCTCCTCCATAAATGTCAGAGTATCCACGGTATCTCTACTAAAACGATCTAACTTATGGACAATGACTACAGCAAAGCACTTCTTTTTAGAATCTTCCATCATTTTTTTAAAATCCGGACGGTCACCAGTCCTTCCTGATTTTGCCCGGTCGATATAGAAATGCTTTAATTCATACTGTTGTCCGCCAATCCTCTCTATCGTTTGATTATAGTTCTGAATATAAACCATAATCGCTCGTTTTTGTGCATCAATGGACTCCTCGCGCTGTAAATCCGTACTAAAACGGCAGTAGCCTACCACCGGAATTGTATTTGAAATTGTGTTCATTCTATTTTTCTCCTATCAAAATTTGATAATACAGGCGCTTGCACAACATCAGTTCACGCAAGCGCCTATGCCTCTAAATCATATATAGTTAGTTAATTATTTTTTAAATTCAGAATAAAGGCATCAGTAACGCAACCATTGGCGCTAAAAAATCGTGCCAATCAAAATCCTCGCCCACGGCGATTTGTTGCAGACATTCGGTAATTACCTCTGCGTGATCCTCGTCAAATGCTTTTAAGCTATCACGCTGAATGGTCGCTCTTAATCGATTAATCAAATGAATCATCCTCTCGTTATTGCCATTACGGCTGTAGAGAGAAACTCTCTGGTATTCAAGCTCCTATATCGGCTTGAATGAGAATGAGCATTTGATGCTCAGAATCGCAGTTCGTCTTCGCTAATTTCGCTGGAATACTCCTCCGTAATACAGTCTGTATTTTCAGTAAATCTCTTCTTTCTTTGGAGGATTTCTATCTTTTCCACACAATTCACCTTCAAAACACAACACGGCTGGGCTGGAAATCCAGAATTTAAAGTAACACGCTTATACCGCCTATCATCTTCTGTTTCCATTACGCCGCATTCCTTCCATTGCTTCAGTATTATCTCTGGTCGATACTCAAATTTCTTTAAAAGGCTTTCGACTTCATTTTTCAAAATCGAAATTTTATAATCATCTCTCCCCTCTGTTATTTTTCCAACAGCATTTTGGCAATGGGGGTTGTCTTTGGTAACATACCGGGAAAAATTCTTCGTTACTTCCTGCAAAACACAATCTAGCGCTTCTGCAGCTAAATCGGTGTGAACGGATGCTTTCTGCTCCAAACTGAGCAAATAGTCTTCCATCTGTGCGCAATCCAACTCAACGCCAAAACACGCTTTGAAATAATTAATCGTTTGACGGACTACGGCTAATTTAGACAAAATGCGTGGTGTCAGAGAAGAGCTGTCACTACCCGATTGGACTTTGAGCGATTCCAGCAGTCGCTTACTATTTTCATAATCTCGTTCCATATCATCCATTTTGTTATCTAGCAACCACTGTACAAACCTCTTTCCAGCCACCCCATAATTACTGATTACAGTCCGCTTGATGCGGTCTGCTTGAGCGGCGTCTTTCGTTAGAGCTTCTGCGATTGGAAAGCATCTGGCTTTTAGGCCATTCGGATCATGGTCATCCACTAGATTAAATTCAGCGGTGGTAAGAACTATGGAATTCCATGAGTGTTGCGGCTTCATGCTTCCATCTGTTGCACAGCGGCCCTTTTCCTTACCACCGGCTACGAGATACAGAAATTTTATGAAATCGCCCTTATATACAGCCGCTTCATCGAAAGCGACAGGCAAAGAATTAGCTTCAGCCAACAATGCCATTAAATGTGCTTCAGTAGAATTGAATGACCTGAGAAGTCCCTTGTCCATGGTTGGATTAGAGAAAGCGCTTACTGCCAACATTGCCGCCGTGGTCTTGCCCTTGGAGCTATCATTAGAAAGCGAAAATATCGGGGAACCCAAATCATTCTTTTCATTGAGAAAAGCCAAAACCGGTGACGCAAAGCCCAACAGCATAACCGTTGTTAATGGAGCAAAGGGAAGAACATCCTGTTTCACCATATCAAGCCATACTGTCAAATCACCTTTCGGTGCAACATCAATCCCTCCCCGATATTGGCTGCGCTCCAGCTTCCCAGACTTCGGCAACATCAGTTTCTCTAACTGAAAAGCATAATCATCATTCTGCTTACTCCAACCAAACTGTGTGTGAAAACACTTAATACAAGCCTTTCTGTCTGAATGCAACAAGTACTCCAATACCTCATTGCTATCTTTTTCTAGAAACGAAACGCCATACTGCAATAGAGCAGGTATTTCACTCTTGCTCAGCAACTTTCGTTCTACACGTTTTGTTACAAGGGCCTTACCATTGTACCATTCCAACACTAACTGCATCTGTCCACTTTGTCGATCAATTTCTTTTTCTTTCACTGTTAAAAAACTGCATATCCGCTTTACAAATGCATTTTTTGCTTTTGCGTACACCTTGCAAATTCCGTCTTCCGAAACAAAGAAAGGGAAATCTGCTAGGTCCTGTTGATATGAAAAATACTCGTCCCATCCAATAGGAATAGCTTGACTACTTTCCAATGCCTGATAAAGTAAATCTTGGGGATTAAAGTCTTCTTGCAAGCAATCAGCTCCACTACGTCATTTTAAGAATAAGGTGACAGAGAAGCCGCTCAATTCGATAGATTTGTAAATTTGTAAATTTAGAGCCGGCTTCCATTTGCCCCCTTGCTCTGTGCTTATATTGTAACACAGCGTTTCCCTTGAAGATATTCGCAAAGCGCCGAATGTGATGAAGAACTTTTAAGTGCCAAAGTGCCCGGTTTGTAGATACTTCATCCTTCCACATGTGGCGATGACACCTCTCTTTTTTTCTATTTTAGAATTTAGTAACATTGCACAAATGCCTTTCATTTCCTTCTTTTATTCTCCGATTCTCCGTTAAATTTTGAAAAGAGAGATCCTCCTAACATAAACGTCAATTCTTATGTTAGGGCCTTCGAAACTCAATTTCGAAAGCCTATTTCTTTTTTTATCTCTCCACTTTCACAATTTCCCACTCTTTACAAAATGGAGATAGCGGATGCGAGAAAAGCGTTCCTTTGCTGCTTTTCAGTGTATACAGCTTTTCAGACTGATGGGCAAGTAATTTTAATATTTCGTCCTTCCGGTCAGTATAGGTATTTCCGCTGCCGAAAGCAAGAATTACTTGGTCGCATTGCTCCGCTTCTTGCAGTATGACGGAGTTGTTAATCTTATCTGTGCTGGGGGAATTATGCTCATTCCTGCAAAAGATATTAAGAATAGATAAACTGGATAGGCCAAGGCGGTAACCATTATTAATACATTTCTGACAGGTAGTATCGATTCCCTTGGTATCTGACGGGAACAGCATAATAATAGCTGCTGTGGGGCCTCCTTCTGCCGCCAGTGCTATCCTCCGTAAATACAAAGAACGTTCTTCTTTGCTGTAGAAATCAGCTATACCGATATTCATGTTCTTTTCTACTAAATTAGCATTCATATACTCTTAAGCTCCTTCTATCCCATTTTCTTCAAACTGATTTTTAGTTTCTTCATCCAACAAGTTTTCTGGAATAAAAATATCAATTGCAAAATCGTTGTTCACAACATAACAGGCATGAAAGAGTCGCTTGACTGTTTCATGCCTGTTTTCTAATTCAATGATTTCACAATATTCGAAAGGCGTTTCTTTCAGACTTTGCGCCAGCCCCATCTTTGCATAGTTCTGTATGTCCTGCTCTGTTTCCAGATAATAAACTACACCGTACCGCTCTAAATCCGAACACTGATACAATGTGAGAATATCTTGCAAAAAGAATATCAAATACCTTTTATCCTCTTTTGGAATAAGACTTGATGCAATGCCCTCTATGGCAGTTATTTTCTGCATTTATTTCCTCCTCCCCCTCGGCCCAAGTCTACAAGATAAATATAATCTAATTGCAGCTTCCGCTCCCTCCATAAATAGTTTTACTGCATTGTTGAACACTGTTTATCGCCTCCCTGCCTCTTTGTGACTGACAACATATTCAAATATCAAAACCACCGCAATGGCACCAAAAAATCCAATTACATAGTACGGCATACCTTTACCCCTCCTGTGTCTCTAAAATTAGGGATATGGCCATAATAAACGCTTTTCGGAACATTTTTTCTTCCAGATAGGAATGTGTTTGACAGACACATTCCTTGTACCTTTCAAAATAAACCTTCTGTTGCGGTGACAAAGATTTCGATAGGCTTTCCGACAATACTGTCTGACGCTGCAAATAACCCTTATATTTCTGATCTCCTGCTACAATGTCCTCTGGGAGATTGATCTTCCCATTATAAAATTCATGAAGAATATTTTTCATTGGGATTCCTCCTACATAATGAAGAAGGTGCCCTGCACGTTTCCATGCAGGGCACTACTTTTTATATCTCTATTAAAGATGAAGAACTACCTAATGAAAGATAGTTCTCCTAGCTTTAGTTTGAAAGAATAACTAGAACTTAAGGATATGCAATTTTCTTTGTATAGATTGCTTTCATTCCAATATTTTTTAAGAGAGAATTCTTAGGATCACCATAGCAATAAATTACCAGACTACTCTTGGAAGTTCTTTCTTTAAGGTTAACCAATTTATCAATATCACCGTTTCCTTCATTCATTAAAAAAAGGCAAAGTCTTTCAGCAGGAGTATAGAATTCAAGAACAGTCTTACTGCTAAAATTAATATTGGGCCTCTTAAGAAAGATGCTTTCGGAAGATTTAAACACCAAATGGTTTGCACTGCAACCTAGGAAAGCATTTTCTGGAACATTCTTAAAACTCTTAGGGAATACGATCTTGCTAATAGTCTTGTTGTTCTGGAATACACCGGGAGCAATAGCTTCTGCACCTTCAGGAAGAGTTACTAAACCGCCCTTACCAAGATACTTCTTGACAATCCATTCAGACTTAAAAGCTCTCTCCATAATAGGATTGGAAGGAATCTCAATAGTGCCATCTGCATGAAATACTTTCTCTCTTGTAGTATTAGGAGAAATTACCCAAACTACCTCCTGATAATAACCTTTACCAATGATAAAGTCACCTACACGGCGATCATCAGGTTTTTCAGTATAATCTGCTTCCATAAGATTACTCAGCACATAATCTATTGAGAAAACATAGCCTTTCATATTGTTACAGCCGGGGAAATTAACATCCATTTTCTTAACGACATCACCATCATCAAAATAGTAGAGACCATAAGCAACATCAAGATTCCTGTCAATAACATAATCCTGATATTTGTCATACGTTATAACAATTCTTCCATCATCAAGATAATTGTATCTAATATCAGATATATTCTTGGGGATTTCAGGTCTTTCGTAGTTTGCTTCAGGTGCAACAATCGGAACTGTATAAGTGGATTTAGTTCTATTTTTGTAGGTCTCATCAGAATATTCTCTTGCACTTACACTCATAGCAGAGATAGACATAACACTTGCAATAACAAGAGCCATGGACATAACTTTCATCATAGATTTTTTCATAATAACTTTTCCTTCCCTTACTATATCAATAATGATTTTCATAGAAATAATATATATTTAAAAAATCACTGAAATCAAACAATCATAATTAGCTGACTGATCTCTTTTGAGATACAACTTTTTTCATACCCGTTATTCCCATATTCCCAAAATATAAATTGGACTTCTTAAGTCATTTGTATCATATTGCAAATCAGCTACATTACTTAAAATCGCTTGATAACTTCGCAATTGACTTGTTTGACGCTCATAAAGATCAATTTTTTCGGAACTGGAATTGTTATGTTGATAGTACCCTGTAGGCCATCTATCATCTCGTAACAGAACAGCTAATTCATCATACTTATAATAACTGAACGAATCGATCAGTCTAATATACATTCCGCTTAAGTAATCAAAATATCTCATTGTAGAATTTGAAAGTGCCGAACTTGAGGAGATATCAAGAAAACTAATATCCACCTTATAAATAATTGCATTCAAATCTTTAATAGATGATACAATATACTCATTTAATTCTTGGTTATCAATTAAATCGCTCGTCATATATTGAAAAATATAGGATAGTTTTTCGGTACGTGCTTCGTCATCCATTGCAGCCAATTCATTAGCACTTACTATTTGTTCATCAATTGGTATGGTTAATAAAATTTTATTTTGAATATCTTTATGAGTTTGCGTAATTTGATCTAAACGAGGTTGCAAAATTGCTCGATATTCTTCCACTGAAACAATTTTAAATTCCTCATTCATCGTTTCCTCTTCAAAGTATTCTTCACTTTCACTATTCACTGATTCTACTGG
>JAEXDU010000176.1 GCA_023401495.1 Bacillota bacterium | reverse complement strand
ACGTGCTGTATGGGGTCAATCTGCAAATGCTGATTTATCTGGCGGCGCTGATTCAGAACGGGCGCTTCTGCCCTGCGGGGATTTTGTACATGCCCGCCGTGCGCCCCGTGATTTCCGCGGCAAAGGGGCAGTCGATCGAAGCCCTTGAAGCGGCTGTCGAAAAGAAGCTGCGCATGAATGGTCTTCTGCTCGACGATTCCCGCGTGATTCAGGGGATGGAGGAGCAGGCCGGGGGCAAATACATTCCCGTTGCGCTCAAAGACGGTAAGCCCGCAAAAACCGAATCGATTGTAAATGCTCCGCAGCTTGACGGAGTGATGGAATATATCAAAGACCTTACGGGGCAGATGGTGCAGACCCTGCACGGGGGCGACGTTGCCGCTCTTCCGCTGACGGGTGAGCACAATGCCTGTGAATATTGCCCGTATTTTGCTGTGTGCGGCCATGAGGACGCCGACGGCGGGCGGGACTGCCTGCGGCTGGATAAGGCGGAAACGCTCCGGCAGATTTTAAAAGAAGAAACGGGGAAGGAGGGGGACGAAAATGGCTGAACGAAGCTGGACGCCCGCGCAGGCGGACGCGATTCACGCCAGGGGCGGCACGCTTCTGGTATCGGCGGCAGCCGGTTCCGGCAAAACCGCCGTGCTGGTGCAGCGGGTGATCGAGCGCATCACAGACGAGCAGAATCCCAGCGATGCCGACCGCCTTCTGGTCGTCACCTTCACCAAGGCTGCGGCGGCGGAAATGCGTGAGCGGATTGCCCAGCAGCTTTCCCGTATGCTGGCGGAGGACCCCTCGAACACGGCGCTGCAGCGGCAGCAGATTCTGCTGGGCGGCGCGCACATTAGTACGGTACACAGCTTTTGCAGCGAGCTGGTGCGCGAAAATTTCTATAAGCTGAATATTTCGCACGATTTTCGGATTGCCGACGAGGGAGAAATGTCCATCCTGCGGGGTGAGGCGATCACGCAGGTGCTGGAGGATTGCTACGCTGCGGCGAATCCCGATTTTTATGAGCTGGTCGAAGCGTTCAGTTCCGACCGTGACGACAGCCGCTTGATCCGCGCGGTAAATCAGTTATACGATTTCATCCGTTCCCATCCATTCCCGGAGCGCTGGCTGCGGGAAAAGGCAGAGATGTATTCCGGTTCTGTTCCCGTGCAGGATACCCCCTGGGGTGCCTGCCTGCTCTCTTTTGCACAGGAAGCTTGCGACTACTGCCTTTCTCTGGTGCGCGATTCTCTGGAATCGATGCAGGCCGACGAGAAGCTTTGCGCTGCATACACCGAAGCGTACCAGTCTGATCTTTCGGGCCTTTCCGCTCTGCACCGCGCGGCACAGCAGCGGGAATGGGACAGTGTGGGCGAGCTTGCCGCGAATTTCGCGTTTGCCCGTTTAAAGCCGGTGCGCGGCTACGCGGAGGACCCGTTGAAGCTTCGTCTTTCCGCCTGCCGCGACGAAGTGAAATCCACCGTAAAAAAGCTAGCGGCGTTGTTCTCTGCTACTTTGCAGGACTGCGCCGACGATCTGCGCGCACTGTCCCCCGTTGTGGAACAGCTGTTTGCCGTTGTGACGGCGTTTTCGCGCGCGCTCGACCAGATGAAAGCGGAGCGCCGCCTTGCGGATTTTGGCGATCTGGAGCACTGGGCGCTGCGCCTTTTGGTGCGCGAGGCGGAAAACGGCTACGAGCGAACCGAAGAAGCGCTGGAGCTTTCCCGCCGCTTCGATGAAATCATGGTGGACGAATATCAGGATACGAACGAAGCACAGGATTTATTGTTCCGCGCGATCTCCCAAAAGGAAGAGAACCTTTTTATGGTCGGCGACGTCAAGCAGAGCATTTACAGCTTCCGCCAGGCGATGCCCCGCATCTTTTTGCAGCGGCGCGCCGACTTTGCCGAATACGACCGCGAGCACAGCCGTTACCCGGCCTGTATTGTGCTCGACCAGAATTTCCGTTCCCGCTCCACCGTGACCGACGCGGTGAATTTTGTGTTCGGCCAACTGATGTCCTCACAGGCCGGGGATGTGGAATACAGCGGCAAAGAGCTTCTGGCAGCCGGCGCGTCATACCCGCCGCAGGAGGGCTGCGAAACCCGGCTCGATATTCTCGACCTGTCGATGGGCGAAGGCTCCGACGATGCGATGGAGCTGCTGGAAAGCCGCCATATTGCCGAAACCATTTTGCAGCTGATGGCACAGGGCTTTCAGGTAACGGAAAACGGGGTGCAAAGGAAAGCGGTGTTCCGCGATTTCTGCATCCTGCTGCGCAGTGCGAACCAGTATGCCGCCCGCTACGCGCGCGAGCTTCAATTGTGCGGGGTGCCCGCCTGGGCGGATTCCTCCAGCGGCTTTTTCGAAGCGCCGGAGATTTCCGCGATTCTGTCCCTTTTGCGTGTGGTTGATAACCCGGTGCAGGATATTCCCCTGCTTTCAGTGCTGATGAGTCCGATCTACGGCTTTACGCCGGACGAGCTGAGCGCGGTGCGCCTGCGCCTGCCAAAAGCCCCGTTGTATCTGGCGCTGAGCGAGTGCGCCAAATCGGGCGAAGCCCGCGCGGCCGGGGTCATCGAAGAACTCGACGGTTTCCGTTCTCTCGCGGCAACGCTTCCCTCCGATCGTCTGCTGAACGCCATCTACCAGAAAACAGGGTATCTCACGCTGGTGCAGGCCATGACGAACGGCGAACAGCGCCTTTCGAACCTGCAGCTATTGATGGAGTACGCGAAAAAATACGAGGCGTCCGGCTATAACGGCCTTTCGGGCTTTATCCGCTTTATCGACCGTTTGCAGGAGCAGAACGGCGATCTGCCCGGAGCTTCCACGATTTCAGAAGCCTCGAACGTGGTGCGCATCATGAGCATTCATAAATCGAAGGGGCTCGAATTCCCCGTGTGCATTCTGGCCGGGTGCTCGCGCCGTTTCAATAAGGAGCGTGGTGACGCTCTGCTGCATCCGGAGCTGGGCCTTGGCATCAAGCGCAAGGAGCAGGGCGGGCTGGCCCGTGTGACCACCCTGCCGCGAGAGGCGATCGCGCTCGAGCAGGAACGGCAGTCGATGTCGGAAGAGCTGCGCGTGCTGTATGTCGCCATGACCCGCGCCCGGGAGAAGCTGATCCTGCTGACCACGGTGCGCGATCTTAACGGAACACTGGCGTCCCTTGCGCCGCAGCTCACGGCGCAGGAGCGGATTTCGCCCTATGTGGTGCGCTCGGCGTCGAGCATTTCAGACTGGATTCTCTCCTGCGCCCTGCGCCACCCAAGCGGCGGGGTCCTGCGTGACCGCGCTTTGTGCAGCGGCGAGCTAATTGCGGACTGCCCCGGCCAGCCGTGGGAAATCCGTGTTCTGCCCGCGCCGGATTTGGAGGAAGGCCCGGAGCAGGAGGAATCCGTTTTGGCGGCCCCGCCGCCGGACCCGGAGCTGCTCTCCCGCATCACCCGGGAAATCGACTATGTATATCCCGACGCGGTGCTGTTCGGGGTACCGGCCAAGGTGTCTGCCTCCGAACTTGCGGCAGAGAGCGCGGGGGAGGATTACGAAATCCTGTCGCGCCCCGCGTTTTTGGGGAAAGCGGGGCTTACCCCGGCGGAATGCGGCACGGCGCTGCACCATTACATGCAGTTTGCCGATTACGCTGCGGCGGCCGAAAACCCGCAGCAGGAGCTGGAACGCCTGAAGTCCGGCGGCTTTTTGTCGGAGGAGGAAGCGAACGCGGTGGATTTGCGGCATGTGGCGGCGTTCTTTCAAAGCCCGGTCGCAAAGAGGATGCTCGCGTCCGAGCAAAGCTACCGTGAGCTTCGCTTTACGGTGGAAATCCCCGCCTCTCTGCTGAAAGCGGACGTCCCCGCAGAGCAGCAGGTGATCTTGCAGGGCGCGGTGGACTGCGTGTTTGTCGAGCCGGACGGCGCTGTGATCATCGATTATAAAACAGACCGCGCGGCTTCCCCGGAGGAGCTGTGGAACCGCTACCGCGTTCAGCTGGCGCTGTACCGGCTTGCGGTGGAGCGCGTGTTGGAAACGCCGGTAAAGGAGTGCATGCTGTACTCGTTTGCTTTGGATCGGACAGTAACGGGCGAACTAAACGCGCCGGGGGAAGCCGGCCTTATGCCTTAAAATAAATTTTCTTGACAAAAGAAAGCATGGTTGCTATAATATTATCCGTAAACAAAGCAGGACAAAATTTTGTTCTCACCTATGGGGTTTCGTCCGTCATGGGTCAATACATCGGTGCTTTTCCTTTGGGAAAAGCGTATGATTTGGTATTGATGCGCGGACGGAGAATTCTGTCCGCGCTTTTTGTTAGCCTGAAACGTATTTTGGAGGTGCTTACCAATTAGCAACAAGGAACTGCAGATCAACGAAGAGATTCGGGATAAAGAAGTGCGTGTCGTAGACAAAGACGGCGGTCAGCTGGGTGTTATGCCGATTGCGCAGGCCATGGCAAAGGCGGCGGAAAGCAATATGGATCTGGTGAAAATTGCCCCGCAGGCCAAGCCTCCGGTGTGCAAGATCATCGATTACGGCAAATTCCGCTTTGAACAGGCCAAGCGTGACAAAGAAGCAAGAAAAAATCAGCATGTCGTAGATATTAAAGAGATTCGCCTTTCTCTGAATATCGATACCCATGACTTTAATACGAAAGTGGGCCATGCAACCCGCTTTTTACAGGATGGGGACAAGGTAAAGGTGTCGATCCGCTTCCGTGGCCGTGAAATGGGCCACCCGGAACAGGGGCATCAGATCATGCAGAAATTTGCGCAGGCGTGTTCCGAAATCGCGAACGTAGAAAAATCGTCTAAGCTCGAGGGGCGCAATATGCTGATGTTCCTTGCTCCAAAACCCACGAAGTAATTATTTTAAGGAGGGGCAACTGTTATGCCTAAAATCAAGACGCATTCCGGCGCGAAAAAGCGCTTCAAAATTTCCAAAAACGGAAAAGTGATCCGCGGTCACGCGTTCAAATCTCATATTTTGAACAAGAAGTCCACAAAGCGTAAGAGAGTTCTGCGCCAGACCACTGTGACCGACGTTACCAATGTGGCGAAGGTTAAGAAAATGCTGCCCTATAAATAAGGAAGCAATCCGAAGAAAAAATCTTATTTTGACCATATATTTGGAGGTAACAGATCATGGCTCGTGTGAAAGGTGCGTTGGCAACACGCAAAAGAAGAAAAAAGGTATTAAAGCTTGCAAAGGGCTACTGGGGCGCGAAGAGCAAGCATTTTAAGATGGCCAAACAGGCCGTTATGAAGTCCGGCAATTACGCCTACATCGGCCGTAAGCATAGAAAAAGAGATTTCCGCCGCCTGTGGATCACCCGTATTTCCGCCGCCTGCAAAATGAACGGCGTGAATTACTCTTCTTTTATGAACGGCCTCAAAAAAGCGAACATTACCCTCAACCGCAAGATGCTGTCCGAAATCGCTGTTTCTGATGAAGCGGCCTTCCAGGCTCTGGTAGAGAAGGCGAAAGCGGCCTTATAATAAGCTGTGATTGCGCCCGGGTCGTGACCCGGGCGCATATTTTTGATTTCAAATAATTTGATCTGGAGAATACAAATGATGCCCTGCCAGGTGATTACCAGCCGAAAAAATGAAATAATAAAGACTGCCGCAAAGCTGCGGGATTCCGCTTCGTTTCGCCGGGAGCAGAACACCTTCCTTGCGGAAGGCGCGCGTCTGTGCGCCGATGCGGCCGACAGCGGCCTTTTGATCCATGGCGTGTTCTACACGGAACGGGCAGGGGAAAAGTACGCCTCTTACCTGGAACGGATTTTCCCGAAGGCGGAGCAGGTGTATCAGATTGCCGATTCGGTGGCGGAGCTTTTAAGCGATACCCGCCAGCCGCAGGGCGTGTACTGCACGGCGGAGCTGCCTAAGCGTACCGCCGCGGCAGACCTTGGGCAGAGCGGCTGCTACCTTGCGCTGGAGGAAATTCAGGACCCGTCGAATCTCGGGGCGGTTCTGCGCACGGCGGAAGCGCTCGGCGTTTCGGGCGTGGTGCTGGCCGGTTCCTGCTGCGACCCTTACGGCGCGAAGGCGCTGCGTGCCGGTATGGGTGCTGTGTTCCGTTTACCTCTTTATTTTGAGGAAGACCTTGCGCTCTGCGTGCACCGTTTGCGCGGGCAGAGCTTTTTTACCGCCGCAGCCGTTCCCGCGGAGGACGCTTTGGCGATCACCCAGGTTTCTTTTCCTCCCGCCGTTTTGCTGGCTGTGGGGAACGAGGGCGCGGGATTGTCACAGGAGGCCATCGCCGCCTGCGAAGCGCGCGTTACCATCCCGATGCTCGGAAGAGCGGAATCCCTGAACGCGGCGTCGAGTGCCGCCATCCTGATGTGGGAGATCATGAGAACGCGGGGGAGATTGGAATGAGTTGCGAAACGGCTTTCTGGGTATGGCTTCAGCATGGCCTTGGCGCGGGCAGCGGCAAGGTAAGCCGCGTGCTTTCCTGCTGTACCGGTTTGCGGGAATTCTGGGAAGCCGGCCCGCAGTTCTGGAAGCTTCAGGGCCTTTTTACCGCGCGGGAGCTGAGCGCTCTGCGCGCCTTTACCCCGCAGGACGCCCAGCAGATCATCGACCGCTGCGAGCGGTCGGGCATCCGTCTGCTGACGCCCGAAGAAGAGGAATATCCCCGCTCTTTATGGGAGATCGCAAACCCACCCTGCGTGCTGTATGTCAAAGGGCAGCTCCCCGCCGTGGATGAGACGCCTGCCATT
>JAEXDU010000170.1 GCA_023401495.1 Bacillota bacterium | reverse complement strand
GTATTGCGGTCGATCCGGTTCACAAGCGCGGGCGCAAAGCTGTTTTCTTCCTGCGGGTGGTACTCGCCCTTGTCGTACAGGTAGTGCTGCACCCGGGCAATCAGCGAATCAAAATGGTAATTCTCGTCCGGATGAACGATCAGCCCCGGCTTTTTGTCCAGAATCAGAATGTTTTCATCCTCAAATAAAATATTCAGCTTCAGCGGAGCTTTCAGAAAATCATATTCCTCCGGCTCCTGCTGAAAGAATTCATCCTTTAAATACATGGTCAGCACATCGCCCGCGTTCAGGCGGGTAGAAATATCGCACCGCTTGCCGTTGAGCTTGATGTCCTTTTTGCGGATGCTCTTGTACAGCATCGCCTGCGGCAGGTTGCGGTAGGCCTTGGTCAGAAATTTATCCAGACGCTGTCCGGCGTCGTTTTCACCGATGGTTACGGATTTCATATGGTATCCCCTTATTTTTAGCGCAGCGTGGAGCGCCGCCATTGATTGTATCAGTATAGCATAAATATCATGCACAGCAAAAGGGGTGCAAGGCTTCCCAAATGATTTATTTTAGTATATAATAAATTTTTAGAGATACAGTCGAATCCCTTTAAAAATGGTAGAAAGACGGCGATTTTTCCCCCGCTGAAAACGGGAAAAGAAATCAACAGCCTTTTTAAAGCGAAATGAGGATACTGTCGAATCGAGGAAAAGGGGACAGCAAAACGATGATTACACAGGAAAGAGTTCTGGAAGTTTTAAAAGAGGCCGACGTTCTTCTGGAGGGGCATTTCCGCCTGACCTCCGGCCGCCACAGCAACCGTTACCTGCAATGCGCGAAGGTGTTCCGCAATACCAAATACAGTGAAGAGCTTTGCGGCGCTTTGGCAGAGCATTTTGCGAACGACGGGGTAGAGGTGGTCATCGGCCCGGCGATGGGTGCGGTGCAGATGGCCTACGAGGTCAGCCGCGCGCTGAAATGCGAAAACTTCTTTGCCGAGCGGGAAGACGGCAAGATGACCCTGCGCCGCGGCTTTGCGATAAAGCCCGGGCAGAAGGTTCTGATCGTAGAGGATGTCGTTACTACCGGCGGCTCTGTCCGCGAGGTGATCGAGCTGGTCCGCGCGGCGGGCGGCGATTTGGTTGGCGTTGGTTCTATTGTTGACAGAACCGGCGGAAAAATCGATTTTGGTGTTCCGTTCCGTGCGGTGATCTCTCTGGATGTGGAATCCTGGGAGCCGCAGGATTGCCCGATCTGTAAAGAGGGGAAGCTGGAGCTGGTCAAGCCCGGCAGCCGCAAGGTGTAAAAAGCGCGGCTGAAATATATCACAGCAGCGCGCAGCGCCTGTGGTATAGACCCCCATTCTTTTCAGAAAGGCGGGGTGCGATTGAAAACGGAACGCATTCCTGAAAAATCCGCAGGGATTCATGAGGGACATCGAAAACGGGTGCAGGATCGTTTTTTAAAAGACGGGATTGATGGGTTTGCCTCTCACGAGGTGCTGGAAATGCTCCTCTTTTTCTCTATCCGCAGGGGGGACACGAACGAGCTGGCCCACCGCCTGATCGATCGGTTCGGCTCTTTGTCCGGCGTATTTCACGCGCCGTATGAAGAGCTGATCAGGGTTCGGGGAGTGGGCAGAGTTTCCGCCTTTTTGATGAAATTGATTCCCGAGCTGTGCCGCGCGTATTACGAAGACTGCCACAAAGAAAAAATTCGTGTGTTCGAGGTAGAGCAGGCGGCGGAGATTCTGCGCAGAAAGTACATCGGCCGCCGCAATGAGGTGGTCGTGCTGCTCCTGCTCGACAGTCAGTGCCGTTTGCTTTCCTGCGAGGTGGTCAACGAGGGTACGGTCAGCACCGTGCCGGTTTATGTGCGCCGCATGGTAGAGCTGGCGGTTCGCTACAACGCCAGCGCGGCGATCATGTCGCACAATCATCCCAGCGGGAACCCGGTTCCGTCGCGGGGCGACATTGAATCCACCATCTCGGTGTACCACGCGCTTCAGGCGGTGAATGTGCCGCTGCGCGACCACATTATTTTCGGGGACAAGGATTATGTATCCCTGTCTCATCTGGGCATATTGAAGGATATTATGGAGCCGTTTTAGCCAGTGGCCGATTTTCTGCCTGAATGATGTATGGAGGGGTACGATGAGCTGGAAATTAAAACAAATCTTTCTGCCGAACCCCAATTTGGCGGATGAATATCCAAATTATGAGAATCAATTGCAGCCGCGCATGCGTTTTGCAGATTCGGAGCTTCGGCTTCTTTTTGAACAGCATGAGGCTTCCATTATGGAAATTGTTGTCCGGGAAATAACAGCGTATTTGGCGGACGAAAGCGTCTGCAATGATGAGGAAGACATGTTCCCGCGCAGAAGTGAAATGACGGGCGAATGGTATGTGGGGGAGATTGAGCTTTTCAAAAAAGAGGAAAGAATTTGGAGCAGCGTTTTCACGCGTTTTTTGGGGTATTATCCCGAACCCTGCGCGCGGCTGCCGGTGGATGACTATCTGGGCTTGGAGGTTTGGATCATATACGACCCCGAACAGCAGGCTTTTTTGTTTGATGGAGGGCTCGACAGCTCTTCGATCTAAACTGTTCCCAATGCCTGATTTGCCGTGCGACACCGTTGTTACGAAAAAGCACTTTTGTGACCTGATGAATGGTTATAAGGTGCTTTTTCTATTCTTAGTGCAGTATCGTTTGACAGGCACGTTTTTCTCAATACAATTTTTTATTTAAAAATAGAAAATCCGGTCAGGCACACTCTCTGCCAGGGGCGGGAAAAGTGCTATGCCACATCTGTTTTTTCGCAGATTGGCATCCCAACACTTTTTTTGTCAGGAAATGGCTGACAGTTGACAAAAACGAACAAATGTACTATTATGATATTCGATCTGACTGTTTCTCCGCCGAAGGCGGGAAAGCGGTCAAACACCTGATGATTTACTGTGAATAGCGCTTGTGCGATATGGTCAATTCACTTGAAAACCGTCAGGTTTTCAAGCTGCGGGTATTC
>JAEXDU010000058.1 GCA_023401495.1 Bacillota bacterium | reverse complement strand
TTACAAGAGAATCGCATCCCGCATTTCTCCACGGCGTCATAAGGGCGTTTCTATAAACTGTGGTGAAATTTGGGCAGTATGTATTGGCAGACAGTGAGTGTTCACTGTCTGCCAATATTCTTTTATGCGGTTTTTGCGGATGCAGTCTGGACATTCTGCTTTTGCTGCTGAATTACATTTTCCAAGAGGCCGATGTCCCGATAGCAGACATGAATTCCTGCGTGGCAGTGCGCGGTTATTTTTCGCTGTGCTCTCCGACCCGCACCCAATCAATCTTTACTATACGATTTGCTCCTGCCCATTATTATAAAATAATCTGAAGTCTATTTTCAATTCTGCTTTTTCATTAAAATATATTGGAACTACCGTGAAATTTAAACCGCGGTACAGCAAAATTCATGAACTCACCGCTGAAATCCTGTATCTGAGATTGCGCTATTTCAGCGCAACAGAATACTTATATTTTTTGAAAGTGACATCAATCTTATAAGAGCTTTAAAAGACTTCTGTGGAATTTTTAGCATTGAGTGTACTTGCCATAAATCTTAATAAATATGAATGCAATATATAGTTGACATATTGTTATGCATAGTGTATATTATACCTATGAAAGGTGGCATTACATGAAAAATAAGCGAATGAAAATCGCTCGAATGGAAGTTGATATGAACCAGGCGGACTTGGCAAAAGCCGTAGGTGTTACCCGACAGACTATCGGGCTGATAGAATCGGGGGATTATAATCCCACACTAAATCTTTGCATAGCGATTAGTAAGGCACTCGGCAAAACATTAAATGATTTATTTTGGGAGGAATCAGAATGAAAAAGCAAAATTTGCAAGACGAAAGAGTTTTGGCGCAGCGCCGTAAAATAAATAGTGAGGCATACGGTATTTTGATGACGATACTTCTCTGTTCAGTGCTCGTTCAGCAGAGACTGCTGAATGCTCCATTTGAGCAGTACGCTGTTGAGCTTATATGCTTCTTCGGAATGTCCCTTTACATGATAATACGATACATGACCTTGGGACTTGACATATACGGAGAAGAAGGGAAACGAGCGAAAGTCAATTCTTTCTTGTACAGTATAGTAACGGGAATTATAGTAACCGTGGCTAACGGTGTTTTGAACTATACACAGTACGCAGAACAATATAGGGAAGATGGTATTGGTTATTTTATTGCCGTGTTGGCAGTTACTTTTCTCAGCGCAACCGTTTCGGCTTATGTTGTACTATCTTGCCTTAAGTATCTGAATGCCAAAAGACAGGCAAAAATTCAAAAACAGTTAGACGAAAAAGAACGGGACGAATAGCTGTTTTTTCTCGATTCATAAGTATAAGATGACGTTGTTTGCAGCATTTATATTTACCTATAATACAAAAGACTCACGAAACGGAAGTTTCGTGAGTCTTTTGTATTGCGGAACAGAATTCCCTTTGCTCCAGAATTCCTGTTCTCAAACGGATTGTTTCAGTGTCCATATCCCTCTAAGAAAGATGTACTTTTGATCACGAAATTGATCTGTTTAACAATTCCGCAGGGACCTTTTGCGCCATCGTAATCAAATCCTCTGTCGAAATCCCCTGATCGTGCAGAACCTTAATAAACTGAATATAGCCCTCAACGGGTGTTTCCTTTCCTGCCTGCCCGCGGTCGGTTGCAAGAAAAATTCTGTGCGCGCCCACGGCTTTGATATTGGCAGCCATCTGTTCCGCGGAGCAATTTCCCTCCGCGATGTTGTACCAGTTCTTTTCAATCCATACACCCAAATCCGCCATCTCTTTTTGGGATGCCGCATCAATCTGTGTGCGCTCCCATTCGGGATGAGTCAAGACCATACGGATTCCCGCCTTGCGTCCGGCTTTGCAAAGTATCATCGATTCGGCAGGGGAAAGGTGCCCTGTGGCGAGAACCGCATCATATTTTTTTATCACATCAAAAATATCGTAAACCACCGGGAGAAGCTTTCCCTCTTCATCGATAACGGAAATTCCGGGCCTGGTAAAAAAATCGCCCGGCATGTCTCCGCTTTTCAGGCAGTGGGCCGAATCTCTTGTGGGCATCCATACAAAGGATGCTCCGAGCTTTAACGCGCTCTCTGCCGCATAGGGGTTCAACCCGCCCGCCGGCCAATTCAATACCACGCCGCCATAGGCACGCGTGCACAGGTGGCTCATGCGCCGGTTCACAAGAGCGGCGCGGGCGGCAGTGGATTCATAATGATTTTTTATCATGACGCCGGCCATTTGATAAGAAGCCGCCTGTTCAACCAATTCAAAATCGTCCAGACAGCGCGGCACATGTGAGGGGATAGGGTGGATATGCAGATCGTAGCTGCCCTCTAAAATACGCAGCACTTCATCTTGTTTCATAAAAACACGCTCCTAATGAATGAGCCTTCGGCGGCTTGGAGCCGAAGGCTCACATCAATGAAAGTAAAGAAAGTGAGTAAAATCAGTTACCATCCTTGGTGAAGCTTTTAAGAAAAGTCTTGCTGTGATAAAAGCAAATAGCCAATCGGGAATTCCGCTTGAGAATTGTCTTTCCAGAAATCAATCCGCCACCAACGGCTTGTAATAATCGCAGCGTCTGGAATTGATCAGCATTTCCTGGTTGTACCACCAACTGCTTTGAAGGGTGTCAAACGACATGGAAAGCACCTGTTCTTCTGTCTTTGAAGCCGCAAGGGGCTGATCCAATCCGTAAAGCGGATCCAATGTGTTGAACGCACTGCTGCCGAGATATCCTTTTTCCCCGCCCACAAAATTTGCTGTAATCGTATAGGATTGTGCTCCTTCCGAAACGGCATCCCACAGGACCATCGCGTTTGCGGGGAATGGATTTGCCGACAGCTTGTTGTTAATCTCGAAGAAACCGCCATATTG
>JAEXDU010000033.1 GCA_023401495.1 Bacillota bacterium | reverse complement strand
GTATTTACTACACGGCCTACTATTTCTTCATCGGTGACGAGTCGGCTTCTCTGTTAAAAGGAGCGGAAGCGTTACAGCTGGCAGTTGCCATTACTCTGGGAATCGGTGTCTGTTATTCCATTCCTGCCCGTGTGTTCGGGTGGAAAAGCTCCCCGTCCGTTTGGAACAATGGGGATCGCTCCCGAACCGGATACTTTCACCGCTGACAGTTCCTCTTTTCAGGCACAGTCGGACCTTCGGCAGGGCAGTACCGGGATTCCCTTTGTTTTAGATACAATCAATCAAAAAGAGAAATCAACCCGTTGGATCAAGAAATCAATTTTGAAAGGATGAGAGAAATTATGAGTAATGCGTATTTTAAGTTGCAGATGCCCGACAGCGAACCTGTTAATTCCTATCTGCCCGGCAGCCCTGCCCGTGCCAGCCTGAAAGCGGAATTGGCGCGCCAGGCCCAGACACAGGTGGAAATTCCGCTGATTATCGGCGGGAAAGAGATCTTTACCGGAAAAACAGGCAAAAGCGTCATGCCCCACGATCATCAGCATGTGCTGGCAACTTTCCATATGGCAGGGGAAAAAGAGCTGAAAGAAGCGGTAGAGGCATCCATGCAGGCAAAGACCGAATGGGAAGCAATGCCCTGGGAGCACCGCGCAGCTATCTTCCTGAAAGCGGCAGACCTGCTGGCCGGGCCATGGCGTGACCGCGTCAACGCCGCCACCATGCTGGGGCAGAGCAAGACCGCGTTTCAGGCGGAGATCGATTCTGCCTGTGAATTGGCGGACTTCCTGCGCTTCAATGTGTATTTTGCCCAGCAGATCTACTCAGAGCAGCCGAACAATACGCCGGGCGTGTGGAACCGTACCGAATATCGCCCGCTGGACGGTTTTGTCGCTGCCATCTCTCCTTTCAATTTCACCTCCATCGGCGGCAATCTGTGCACCGCTCCCGCCATTGCCGGCAACACAGTAGTGTGGAAGCCCGCTTCCACCGCTGTTTTGTCCAACTACTATTTCTTCAAGGTGCTGGAAGAGGCTGGCCTGCCTGCCGGTGTCATCAACTTTGTACCTTGCCGCGGAACAGATGTCAGCAAGTATATTCTGACAGATCCCAGACTGGCCGGCTTCCATTTCACCGGTTCTACAGAGGTGTTCCGCGGTGTGTGGTCTCTGGTAGGGGAGCACATCAATTCCTATAGCAACTATCCCAGACTGGTTGGTGAAACCGGTGGCAAGGATTTCATATTTGCGCACAAGTCCGCACAAATCACTCCTCTGGTAACCGCTTTGGTGCGGGGCGCCTTTGAATATCAGGGCCAGAAATGCTCCGCAGCTTCGCGCGCGTTTATTCCCGCCAGCCTGTGGCCTCAGGTGAAGAAGCAGATGCTCGATGAAATTTCCAAAATCAAGGTGGGCGATATTCAGGATTTCAGCAACTTTATGGGCGCTGTCATTGACGCGAACTCTTTTGAAACCATCAAAGGATTTATCGACAGAGCGAGCCAGTCCACGGAAGCAGAAGTCCTGTGCGGCGGCTATGACGATTCAAAAGGCTGGTTCGTTTATCCCACCGTGATTCAGGCGCAGAAAGCGGATTATGAATCCATGGTAAAAGAAATCTTTGGGCCGGTACTTACCATTTATGTCTATCCTGATGAAGAATTTGAGAAGACTCTGGAGCTGTGCGACACAGCGACTCCTTATGCGCTCACCGGTGCGATCTTTGCGCAGGACCGTCAGGTGATTGTGGAGATGGAACGTAAGCTGAACAACGCGGCGGGCAACTTCTATATCAACGACAAGCCTACCGGCGCAGTCATTGGCCAGCAGCCCTTTGGCGGCGCCAGAGCTTCCGGTACCAATGACAAGGCAGGCAGCATTCTGAATATGTATCGCTGGATCAGCCCGCGCACTTTGAAGGAAAGCTTTGTCCCCGCAGAAACAGTGTCTTATCCTTTTATGGATGAAGCCTGATTTGATTCTGTAAAGGAGGCGTATAAGATGGATTTTACCAATGCAACCATTATCAAAAAAGCAAATGTATATTTTGACGGAAAAGTCAGCAGCCGTACGGTTGTGCTGCCGTCCGGTGAGCGGAAAACGCTGGGATTTATGATGCCGGGCGAATATGTATTCGGAACCGACGCACCGGAGCTGATGGAGCTGCTGGCAGGCCAGGCGGAAGTGCGTTTACAGGAAGAAGACCCGCCCAAGACATACAGTGAAGGGGATACCTTTTCCGTACCGGGAAAATCCAGCTATTATATCCGCGCAATCACTTGCCTGGATTATTGCTGCTCTTACCTGTAATAGAAAGAACAATAGAATTCAATAGTCAAAAGATGCTTTCAAAGAGGGGAGTATTGTTTGCCATCGTTTTGGTGGCGGGCGATATTCCCCTTTCTCTTTTGGCATTCTGAACAGACGCTGCTGCAGAAAACGGCTTGGAAACGGCCGGTGAAAATAGTGAAACCAAATCAGCAAGAAGACGGAACTCCATCCCGGCGGCTTTCGTTCCTGAAAAGTGGGCATATTCCAAAGGAAAATGATTTTTTCTGTGAGCTTGGATTCAAAATGCCTAAAAAACAATCGGTTTTTTTGTATTGTAATGATATCTATAATTTTTATTTTCATTGACAGTATTTCATGTAAATGATATAATTTAATTGATAAATTCATATAAATGAAATATTGAAACGATTATGGCCTTGATGATGAAATGAAACGAAAGCGTGCAGCAGTACAAAAAGGGAGTTTTCTTTATTCCCGCAAAATGAAAGGGGGATTATGCCAGCTTGTATTGACATACGTTCCAGCGGTTTTCCTACATCTTTGCCCATGGTGTTGGGCAAAACAGAAACAGGACGAGGAGTGATAGTTGTGGTTACAAAAGAAAAGGAAGCTATTTCCGATGCAATTGATTTTTCTCAGGATAAACGGTTTTTTGGTCACCCCAAAGGGCTAGGCGTTACCTCAACAGTTATTTTGTCACAGGCCTTTGGTAACTACGGTATGTCCGCGATTTTAATCTACTATCTTTATACTGCAGTGGCGCAGGGCGGGCTTGGCTTCAGCCAGACCAATGCGGCGCAGTTCGTGAATGTTTACAGCTCGCTTTCGTTTATGGCAGGTATTTTGGGCGGGTATATGGCAGACCGCTTTTTGGGAATTCGAAAAGCTCTGGGCATTGGCTATTTGGTCAAGACAGTGGGGTATTTGCTATTGGCGATCCCGGGCGGCGGCACGGCACTGTATCTGGCCAGCCAGTTTCTGCTTCTGGTTGCCGGTATGTGCATGGGCAACAGCCTGAACGCGCTGGCGGGCAAAATGTACAGCAAGACGGACGAGCGCCGCGATTCCGGATTCAGCTTAATGTACGTGATGAACAATGTAGGGGCCATAGCTCCTATTGTTACCGGCACTGTGGCACTGATGCTGAATTACAATGCGGGCTTTCTGGTGGCAGGCATCGTTCAGGGCCTGGGATGGCTGCTTTACATATTAACGGCGAACAAGGTGTTCGGAGATGCCGGAGTGCAGCCGGACGACCCGGCAGAACCCGCACACCGGAAAGCGACCATTACGAAAGTGGTCGGCATTCTGGTGGTCTTAGTGGGTGCTTTTGCAGGGCTGCTTCTGTCGGGTACCATCACCCCGACTATGTTCTGCAACGGTGTCAGCACCATCAGTATTTTTGTGCCAATGGCTTATCTTATCTACATTTATACCAGCAGAAAGACCAGTCGTGAAGAAGCAAGACGCATCATACCTTTTGTGTTTGTTTTTGTGGCAAACTGCTTTGCGATGATGATCTGGAACCAATCCACAACAATTTTGGCTATTTATGCGGCAGAACGTGTCAACATGAATTTCTTCGGCTATGAGATGACCCCCGCTGCATTCCAGACGGTTCCCGCCATATACGCGGTACTATTTGGTCTGTTGTGCAGTGCCCTTTGGAACAAGATGGGAAATCGTCAGCCTTCTACGCCGCTAAAGTTCGGCATCGGCACCGCGTTTTGGGCTTTTGGTCCCCTGTTTATGGTGATTCCGTTCCTGCTGTATCCCTCTAATGTCCGGGTCAGCCCCATTTGGCTGATGATCTTTTATGCTTTGATCATTTGGGGCGAAGCGATGACCTCTCCTGTTGGCATGTCTGCGGCTACCAAGGTGGCACCCACGGCTTTTACCGCGCAGATGGTAACGGTCTGGCAGCTCAGCCAGTCAACCGGCTCAGGACTTAGCGCGCTCGCTGCAAACTTTTATGTGGAAGGTTCTGAAACCGGATATTTCCTGTTTATCGGCGGCATTACGCTTTTGGTTGGTCTGGTTCTTTGGATCGGCAATAAAAGGCTTGGCAGGATGATGGAGTAAGAATTTCTGGAAAGTGATTTTCTGATGAGCTGTATCAATCAGAAGAGCAAGAAATTTGAACACAATCCATAGGATGCTTTTTTAAGAAAGGAAGCGGTTGTTGTGATCTTAAAAGCAGAACATCTCATTTTGGGGGACGGAAAGACCGTTTTGGAACAGAGCGCTGTCTACGTGGATTCCGAAGGAAAAATCAAAAGCGTTGGCCCTTCTGATCAGGTTGTACAGCAAAACCCCGGAGAAGAAATTCGGGATTATGGAGAGGCGACGATCCTGCCCGGGCTGTTTGATATGCATGTCCATTTTGGCTACTATTACAGCCAGCTCGGCCTGTCGGAGTATGACGACTATATGGTTGCCTACTACGCGCTGAAGCAGGCGGCATATGCTTTGGACCTGGGTATCACCACGGTGAGAGACCTTGCTTCTCCGTACAATCTGTGCAAAAAAATGCGTATGGCGGGGGAAACGGGTTTTATAGAGGTTCCGCGTATTTTCCATACGCATACAGGAATTTGCATGACGGGCGGTCACGGACATGAGGACGGCATTGCGGAGGTGGACGGTCCCTGGCCGCTGCGCAAGGAAATTCGCCGCCAGCTTCGTGACGGGGCGGACTGGATTAAGATTTTGACAAGCAACCGGGAGAATTTTCCGGAATTTACACAGGAAGAGCTGGACGCCGCGGTGGACGAATGCCACCGCAGAGGCGTTAAAACAGCGGTTCATGCCGGTACGCAGCCTGCAATTCAAATGTGCATTGACGCCGGATTTGACACCATAGAGCACGGCACTTTCATGACTCTGGCTCAGGCGGAGCAGATGGCCGAAAACAATCAAGCTTGGGTTCCCACCATAACAGCGTACACCTATCTTTATGAGTACACCAAGCGCCTTATTGAGGAAGGCGGGGATCTCTCCAATCCGATTTCCGCCCGCGCGGTCAAGGATCAGGCATTCTTCGAGCCGGCTGCAAATGCATACAAGAACAATTTCAAAAAGTTTTATGATACAGGCGTTACGGTTCTGGCAGGCTCCGACATGGTGCTTTATGGAGCGCCGCCGCTTCCGATTCATCAGGAGCTTGCTTATATGGTAGAGTACGGTATCACGCCGGTACAGGCGATTGCCACAGCTACCGGAAACCCCTCTCGTGTCATGGGGTTGGAGAAGGTCACCGGATTCCTGCATCCCGAGCTGCAGGCGGATTTGCTGGTAGTACAGGGCAATGCCGCCAAAGACATCCACGCGCTGGATCAGGTGCTGGGCGTTTATCTGGGCGGCCGCCTCGTCAGGGGAAATTGAAGTTGGGTATTGCTGTGGAAGAAAGGAAGCGTAATCGTTAATGAGCAAGCTGAGTGAAGAAAAACTTTTAAGCTATTTGGAAGAAGAAAAGCTGGATGCGTTTTTCGTGTCTAAAGAAGTGAACGTGCGGTTTATCAGTGAATTTACCGGGGATTGCAGTTTCCTGCTGATTACCAGGAGCGGAAAAAAGTTTTTCATTACGGATCCGCGTTTTACAGAACAGGCATCCATCGAATGCCCGGAATATGAAATATACATTTGGCGCAAGCCTGGGATTGCCGGCCTGACGGTAGGCGATGCCATTGGGGAATTGGCGAAGCAGGAGGGCTTAAAGCAGGTGGCTTTTGAGTCGGAAGCGGTTTCTTACGAAACCTATCTGAGCCTGCAGGAACGCTCCAGAGCAGAGCTCGTTCCGGTATCCGGCGTGCTGGATCAGTTGCGGATCATCAAAAATGCCCAAGAGATTGCCTGGCAGCGTGCCGCCTGCGAAATTTCCTGCCGGGCGCTGGACCGTCTTCTGCCGGAAATCCGCGTGGGCGTGACGGAGAAGACTCTGGCTGCAAAGCTTTCCCTTTATATGGTGGAGGAAGGCGCAGACACCATGCCTTACGGCAATATCCTGATTTCCGGTGCGCGAACCTCGCTGCTGCACGGCATCCCCTCAGCTAAGTCCATCGAATACGGCGATTTCGTACTGATGGATTTCGGCTGCCAGGTGAACGGCTATATGTCCGACATGACCCGCACTGTGGTTGTGGGGAAGGCCACGGAAAAGCAGCGTGAAGTTTATGAACTGGAAAAGCAGATGGTGGCGGACAGTCTGGCTGTTACCAAAGCGGGGACTCCGTGCAAGGAGGTCTATCTGGCGTCCCTCAAAGCAATTAAGAATACGGAATACTTTGGGTACCACTACACCAATATCGGTCATGGGATTGGCCTGTTTGTCCATGAAATGCCCATGTATACGGAAACCAGCACGGATATTCTTCAGGCAGGCAACGTAAGAACCATTGAGCCCGGCATTTATATTCCCGGATGGGGCGGCGTCCGTATTGAGGATCAGATTCTGGTTACGGAGGATGGTTACGAAAATATGGTCCGTTTTACCCATGACCTGATTGAACTTTAAAACAGCTTACGTCAGAAAAGCTGAATTCCCCCGGATTTTGTCTCCTTTTGCCCTTTTTGTGCCGCACCGGACCTTTCGACTCTCCACGTAGTCCGGTGCGGTGAGGGCAAAATGGAAACGTAGCTTGGCGGAACAGCAATTTGTAATAGACTGAAAGGAAGCCAGCGAGCGTCCCTTTTCTGCTTGATTTGAGGAATACAGGCGCAGAAAAGTCACTAAATCAAAAAACGGAAAGAGTATCTTCAGGAACTCTTTCCGTTTTTTAATTTGTATTGGGCTTAGAAAAAAATGAAAATTTTAAATAAGCTTATAATTCGTTTTTCCTCTTGTTTCTAAAATAAAGAATCCACCGGTATAGCCGGTGGATTTTTATTAGAAAGCTTTCGTTTCCTCATGCTTGATGAAGATATTTTCAAAGATGCTCTTGGCAGCCGGGGTAGCTGCCAGCCCGCCCTGTGCGGTTTCGCGCAGCTGGGTGGGGAGCATCTTGCCGGTGTGGTACATGGCGGCGATCACCTGATCCGGCGGGATGACGCTGCGCTGGCCCGCGAGCGCCCAATCCGCGCTGAGCAGGGCGTTCACGGTTTGGGAGGCGTTGCGCTGTGCGCAGGGCACCTGTACCAGCCCGGCCACCGGGTCGCAGACCAGCCCCATGGCGTTCATCAGACAGAAGCTCCCGGCGTGCAGGGCGGCTTCCGGCGAACCGTGGCAAAGCTCTACCGCGGCGGCCGAGGCCATTGCAGCGGCCACGCCGCATTCCGCCTGGCACCCGCCCTCTGCTCCGGCCACCGTTGCGTTGCGCGTGATGATCGCGCCGAGTCCCGCGGCGGTCAGCAGGCCGCACAGAACTTCCCGCAGCGTCAGGCCGCGTTTGTCCCGCACAGAGAGGAGCACTGCCGGCAGAATCCCGCAGGCGCCCGCGGTGGGCGCCGCACAGATTTTTCCCATGGCTGCGTTGACCTCGCTGCACGAAAAGGCCAGCGCCATGGAGTGGTTCATCCAGGGGCCGCACAGAGAGGAATCCAGATTGGAGTATTCGTTCTGGATCTGGCTGACGCCGGTAATCAGGCCGCCGATGGCGTGCTGAGGGCTGGAAAGCGCTTTTGTCGCCGAGCGTTCCATGACCCCGTAGGTTTTCTCCAGCCGCTCAAAAACCTGCTGCTCCGTTTTTTCGGTCAGTTCCATTTCGTTTTCCAGAACGATCCGCCAGAGGGGAACAGATCGTTCCTGCGACTGACTCAGCAGCTCTTCTGCGGTTCGGTACACGGCGATTCCTCCTCTCTGAAAAGATTGATGGCGCGCACTTGAAACACCTTGGGGATGGTTCTGAGCTGTTCGGCGGCCTGCTCTGGAATGGCTTCGTCGGTTTCGATCGTGCAGAGTGCGGTGCCGCCCTTTTTCAGGCGGCTGACCTTCATCACCGCAATGTTGATCCCGTATTCCGCCAGAACGCCGGTCAGCCTGCTGATGGCTCCGGGGCGATCCTGATAGCTCAAAATCAGTGCCGGCGACTGCGCGGTGAAGTATGTGGGGAAATCGTCGATCTGCGTAATGATGATCTGCGCGCCGCCGATGGAGGAACCGATCACCCGGCAGATCAGGCGGTCCCGCTGAAAAAAGCTGAGAACGGCTGTGTTTTCGTGCGCTCCCTCCAGCTCCGTTTCGTAAAAATCATACGAAAGACCGGCCTGCTTTGCCATTTCAAATGCGTTCGGCAGTCGCTCGTCGTCTTCGTAGTATCCCAGCGCGCCGAATACCAGCGCCCGGTCGGTTCCGTGGCCGCGGTATGTTTTCGCGAAGGAGCCGTGCAGCCCGAACGATACGCGGTCGTACGGTTCCCCCGCGATAATTCCAGCAATCCGTGCCAATTTGGCTGCGCCCGCAGTATGCGAGCTGGAGGAGCCGATCATGATCGGGCCAACGACTTCAAAAACACTGAGTTCCATCGTTCCGCCTCTTTCCGCAAATTTTATCCTGCCCCGCATACTGCAAAGGCAGGTGATTTTCTCTGGGATTATGGTTTCCCAAAAAGCTTCTATATCTTACCTATATTTTATCACAATTCTTATAAATAAAATAGAAGAGCTAAGAAAAACGGAAAATTTTCCGACATTTCTTGGCTAAAAAATTGAAAAAAGTATCCGGTTACTAAATACATTCATAATTTTTTATTTTATTTTTTCAAAAAGGGGAATTGCCCGAATACTGGCATCATCTGTCCAATCAAAAAGCTGAAATTACGAGTAATAAAGCTTCTTCTTTAAGTATGGCAGAGTCCTCTTTCACGTCAGCAACAACGTCCTTCAATTTAGTGAATTTTCTTGAGAATGAAACACTTTCACTGATTCACTAATCATAGTAAATGAACCACTCTATATAGCTGCGTTCAATGGATTTATCTCAAACTGAAACCAGTCGGATAATATATCCGACTGGTTTGTTATTGTTTATTGATTCCACAAAAAGGGATGACTCCTTTGCTGAAAATAATATTTATGGCTGCATGTCAGCCTCTATATCAGTTATAGGCTATGAAATGGCCTAGAGAAATGTTTGATTCCGAAACAGCATACTCCAGTAATTACATGAAAAAACTTGATGAAGTACTATTTATCTGATGATTTCTGTTAATAATATCAATAAATCAATTTTCATTCAGATGAGGTGCGATTTTGACTCTTGTAGTGTTAGGAATAGTTTCAATTGTTGCCTGTTATAAATTTGGCGATTTGAAAAATTGGGAAAAATATTATTCAACGATACTTTTTTACAATATAGGGGCATTGACGGAAAATATCATTACACGCAATAAACCACTATGGTTATTCTATGGGGCCCATCTAACGGATACAATCGCTGACTATGTATTTGGCTTTCTAATCTTTCCTTGCATTATTATTGTATATTTATCCAATTATCCAAAAGCGAAAATAAAACAAGTCTTATATACATCCGCTTTTATTTCATTTATGTCTTTGGTCGAGTTGATATTATATAGCATCAATGATTTGCAATACTACAATGGGTGGAATGTCAGTTGGTCCATTTTACTCTATGTCGGCGTATTTCCTTTGCTGCAGTTACATTTAAAGAAGCCCTTGCTGGCTCTATTTGTTTTGTTCATACTGACTATAGGTGGATTAGTATATTTCAAAATTCCAATAATAAATTGATAGTAAAAGGGGAACACATCAATTGATGTCATATATTCCAGAAGAAGTTACGATACAAAATCAACTTACTGATGTGCGCATCAATGAATGGCTTTCAGAAGAATTCCTGAAACCCAAATGGTGGGCACTTGTTTTAATCGCCCTGATTCTCTTTGTGGTTTGGTTTAAAATGATCGATAAATCCAGAATAAAAGAGATCTGTCTGTTTACAGTCCTGTTGACGATCATTTTTATGGGCATAGATGAATATGGTGAGGAATTGGTTTTATGGGATTATCCAGTTGATATTGTTCCATTATTTCCTCCATTATCTTCTATCAATTTAATTAGCATCCCGTTGATTTACTCCCAGATATACCAGCGTTTCGAACAAAAAAAGTTTATATATGCAGTTTTGATCACTTCAGCACTAATTTGTTTTGTTGCTGAGCCTTTATTGACTTTTTTTGGCTATTACGATCTGATCAACTGGCACTATTATGAAAGCTATCCAATTTATGTCGTAGTTACATTGTGCACAAAATCGATTGTTCAAAAAATCATGTATATTTCAAATAAAAGCAGCTATATCCGTAATGCAGGGTGAAACATATGAATTGCTTATCAATTGATCTTCAATGGAAATTGACAACGAGTCGTTTCGAAGAATGGCTTAAAGAGGAATTATTTCATTTTAAATGGTGGATTTTACTTGCCGTATTTATATTGTCTATCTTTATTTGGTGGAAGTGTATCGATAAATCCAGATTAAGTGAACTCGTTTTATTTGCGGGCATTGTATGTATTTTCATTTTGATATTGGATGAATGGGGGGAAGAATTGTCTCTTTGGGACTATCCTGTCAAAATATTTCCTTTATTCCCCCCCATATCGGCAATCGATTTAGCAAGCCTCCCTTTTCTGTATTCATTAATTTATCAATATTTTAATACATGGAAAAGCTATACAATAGCGTCTGCTATCATGTCTGTGTTATCCTGCTTTGTAATGGAACCTCTTTTCATTTTAAGCGGCATTTATCAGGTGATCACATGGAAAACTTATTATGGACTGCCATTATATTTTGCAATAGCGATTTGTTCCAAATTCATTTTAGTTCAAATAAAAAAGATTGAATCTAAAACCAATTAAAAACACACCTGATCTTATGATCAGATTAAGTTAATCGGAACTCCCTTGGGAAGCTTAAAATAACGCCAAGTGATTGACTTTCAGCCTAAAAAAGAACACACGATGAAACGGCATGAGCAGATTTTATTTGTTGATGCCGTTTTGTTCTTTCAAGTTTTGAAAACTGGGAGGAGGCGCTATGTTGATGATCGCTAAATTCCATTTTTAAGAGAATGACACAGGATATGACAATGCTTTTGAGCTAATGAGCCGAAGCGCTTACCCTGGCCTTGTGTTTTTCGGCGCAGGCGGAAAGATTTTATAAGTACACAGATTTCTTTCTCCATGCAAATGTGTTGTGTGATGAATCCTTTTGATTTTATTATCCCATGGGCTCTCTTCAATAAAGATATTAAAATTCTTTTTCACAATACGCTATGAATTTTTTTGCCGCTGGCGGAAGCTTGTCTGTATTGGGAACAGCGATCCCAAGGGAAATATGCTCTTCCGGCTCTAAAGGGAGTTTTACAACATTGCAGATGCGCCCTTTTGTAACGAGTTCATTCATCACACTCATACCGAGGCCGCATTCAATCATTGAGAGGGCCGCATAATTCTCAAAAGTTTCGTAGCGGATTTTAAGGGAAATCTTTGCGTTGCGAAACAATTCGACGACATCAAAATCAGATCCACAGGCAGGCATAATAAAATTTTCCGATTCACAATTTTTTAGTGGATACGCTTTTTCTTTCGCCAAAGGGTGATCGAGAGGGAGGACAGCTATCATCGGATCATCCCGCAAGGGAATCCAGTCAAATTTCATGCCCGGCTGATAGCTCATAAATCCCAAGTCTATTTTTTGCTCCTCCAGCCATGAGACCACCTCCTGCCGAATTCCCTCCATCAATTTGATGCGGATGTTAGGATAATCCTGCTGAAAACTTTTGATGATTTTCGGCAGCCAATGCACTGCAATACTGGAATAGCTTCCAATACGAATGGTTCCACTGTTCAATCCGTTCATTTCGGAAACGGTTTGGGAAAACTCCTCCTCCAAATGCAGCAGCTCGCGCAAAATTGGTACAAGACGTTTGCCGTTTTCAGCCAGCTGAACACCACTTTTGCCTCTTGTCAGAATTTGAAATCCTAATTCCTCTTCCAATGCGTTCATCATGTGCGTCACACCGGACGGCGTATAGTCAAGCTGTGCGGCCGCCTTGGTGAAGCTCCCCAAATCCGCTGATGTTAAGAACACTTTGTATTTTTTTAAATCCATAGTCGATTCTCCTATCTATGAGAAACCGTCAACTTTCAATTGAAAAACCGTCATTTTACTTAATATAATTTTTATTATATACTGGAAAACAGAAAACAACAAGAATAGGTCTAACAGCAGACAATAAAGGATAGAAAGCGGATTTATGGGTAAAAAATTAACGGGGATTTTGTATGCAGTATTGGCTGCAATGATATATGGTTTTACTCCCATCCTGGCCAGGATCGCATTTGATGGAGGGGCGAACGGTATTACGGTTGCTTTTTTAAGGGGAAGTATTTCTCTGCCTGTTCTTTTCATTATTTTGAGGTGTAAAAAAACACCTTTAAAACCTGGGAGGATTTGGAAACTGATTCTGTTGACCGGAGTATTTGGTACTGCGCTTACGACTCTTTTGCTTTATATGTCTTATAGTTACATATCGGTTGGAATTGCTACCATACTGCACTTTGTATATCCCCTTTTGGTTTCTGTGGCATGCGCGGTTTTCTTTCAGGAAAAAATGAACCGCTGGAAAATCACTGCCTTAATCCTGTGCAGCATTGGTATTTTTATGTTTATTGATTCCATTTCTTCTTTTGGTATCACAGGAATGTTTTTGGCCCTTTTATCAGGGGGTACCTACGCACTCTATATGGTCTGCGTAGATAAGAGCCAACTCAAGCATATGGATTACTTTCAACTGACTCTTTATTTGAATTTTCTTATGTCCGTTGTAGCAGGCATATATGGAATGTCCACCGGCGAGCTGCATTTTTCGCTCACGCCCAAGGCTTGGATATTATGTGCCCTTGTCTCCTTATTTATCGCTTTGGGCGCATTACCTCTTACACAACGGGCGATTCAACTGACAGGAGCCTCCACTGTCGCGATATTGTCCACTTTAGAGCCCATAACCAGCATTGTTTTAGGAACACTGATTTTAAAAGAAACCGTTTCTTTATTGAAACTGATCGGCTGTGTCTTTATCATTATCAGTATTTTACTGATTGCAGTAAATGAGGGAAGACAGGATCTCCCTAAACAGACTTCAAAAACAATGGAGCAGCACGTCTCTTGACGGACTCATCTCTTTAGAAAGAATTGGTCTTTTTTGATTACGCAATAATACGTCAGGCGTTGCGAAATGCCCGGCGTTTTTTGTAGGAAAGTTGCTGCCACTATCAAAATGAATGGGGTAAAATCGGAAGTGCTTCCGATTTTACCCCACCGTCAGATCAGGTGGAAGGTTTGATTGATCAAAAAACGATATTTCAAACCTGTCTCTATAAAGTAAAACAATTCAGCCGGTTATTCCCCTTAACCGCTGAATTGTTTTACTTTTACTTTATATGGTTTCCCTTATTGATTTTATCAGCTTATTTATTGTAGTTATAGGAAGAAGAGCGTCGCCATATTAGCAGAGTGGTTTCACGGAACCTCAGCCCGTCTTTTTAAAGCAGGGGCATTGCCGATATTCCTTAGGGGTCATCCCGGTCAGGCTGTGAAAGGCTCTGGTCAGTGTGGAATTGCTGCTGTACCCAACCATTACAGCAATCTCCATAATGCTGAAATCAGTTTCAATCAACAGTTCCTTTGCCTTGTCGATGCGGACATACCTCAGGTAAAGGTTGGGGGAAAAACCGGTCTGCTCTTTGAACCAGTCGTTGTAATAGGTCGCATTGTAGTTTTCGATGTCCGCCAGCTGTTGGACTGTAAGGGATTCATCATAGTGTTCGCTGATATATTTGATGGAAGGGGTAGAGCAGTTTTCCATCAGTTTACTGTATAGATAACGATACAGATACTGTACGGATTGACTGTCGGGTTCTTGCTTTAATTCGGCCAGAATCAGTTTCATGAGCTGGGTGATTTGATTTCGGATGGGGATGATCAGTGGATATGACAGGAATCCGGGTTTCTTTCGCCCCAGCGCCTCTCTTTGAATGTTGATCACAAGCAGTTGGCTTAGAAAATTGCACTGGTGGCGTATGTCGGGAGGAATCAGGCACAGCTCCTGCGGTGTTACGTCATATTCCATTGACCCGATCCGGATGTGCATGGTTTTTTCCAGCGGAACCAGAACTTGAGGGTAATCGTGACTGTGTTCTCCGCGGCATTCGCTGAAAATAAAAAAATTCAATGTGCGATCCATATCTATGACTCCCAATTGAATGAAATAGTAACCACAGGGAAACTCTCTCGGGTTTTGCATAAACCTCCATCGCATTGCAGAACAGAAGCACCGCGACGGAGGTTCCCATTATGAAAAAAGAAATTTTTCTTCAATTACTGTTTGCCAAGTTCCCTGCACTGCGTCACACAAGCTTTGATGCCTTCTTTCAGGCAGGTTTCAAAACCGAGCTCGTTCATTTTATTAATAGCAGCAAGCGTTGCCGCACCCGGCAATAAGAGTTTGCTTTCCAATTCCTTTGGACTGATTTCCAAACTCAAAAGCATCTCTGCACTGCCTTTCATGGTCTGGGCGAACAGCCTTAAAGCCGTATCTTCATTGAGACCCATGTCAACAGCTTCTTTCACGACAACATCAGCCATGTGATAAAAATAGGCCGGAGCGGCTCCGTTAATCGGAACCACCTCGTACATTAAGGATTCCGGTATTTCCTCAACAATGCCGCAGCTGGTCAGAAAACGGTATACCTCTTTATAGTCGTCATCCGTGACATTTGTCCCGCGAGAGACAGCAAAGGCGCCCATTCCAGCCTGTGCGGTGAGTGTAGGCACACATTGAACCACTTTGCAGTTTTCTCCCAACTGTTCCTCATACCATTGATTATTGATTCCGGCCGCAAGAGAAATAAAAACAGTATCAGAAGTATAGGCTCCCTTAATCTGCGGTACGATGGACTTAATAATTTGAGGCAATACTGCAACAACAACAACCCTCGAATCTCTTACTAAATCTTCAATCGATTTGTAGACATAATATCCATTTGCTTTATATTCCTCGCAAACCTGCTGCGATATATCGAATATACCGATCTGCTTGTGTTTATAATTCTCGCTCTTCTCTACTCCTGATAAAATCGCTCTTACGATATTTCCCGCGCCGATACATCCGATTGTGGTTTTCATTGCATTGATCATTCCTTTCAGTTTGCTGCTGACATAGAGTGAATTTCTTTTAAGAATCTTAGATGGATTTGTTTAAAGAGGCAGCCTTCGTCAAATTCATATTTTTTGTTTCCGGGGCCATGACAAGGGAAAGTAAAAGTCCGGCCGCAGATACTGCCGCACAAATATACAAGGTAGCGGTCAAGCCAAAATTAGATAAAACGATTGGGGCAAAAAAGGTAGAAACGGCAGATAGTACACGGGTCACTCCTGTAATAAAGCCCACCGCTGTTGCCCGAATATGCGTTGGGAAAAGCTCATTGGGATAGACCCACTGGTGTGCCCCGCCCGCCGTGTTGGACGCCCCAAAGAGTACAAATAAAATCAGGATGACCCCAAACGGCATATTCCTGCCAGAGATCAGGCCCAATATCAGCAATGCGGCGGCGCAGATAAGGAATGACCAAATGAGCGTAGGTCTCCTCCCGGCAGTGTCCATGTAAAGGAAGATCGGAATCAGGCCAATCAGATACAGGCAGTTTATGATCGCCGATCCCAGGTACTGCAAATTTCCCTGTGCAAAGCCGAATTTCTCCATAATGGTAGGAAGATAGGTCCCTAACCCAAACACCGGTACAATTTGAAGTGTCCAGAAAGCTGCTGCGAAAAAGACCCATTTTCCATACCCGTTCCGAAAAATATCGAGAAAAGCAGTCTTTTCCTCGGGTTCCTGTTCTTCCGGCAGAACGACATTATCACCGATCTGTTTCAGAATGTCGTTTGCTTCCTTTTCTCTTCCTTTGCTGACCAGCCAGCGAGGGGATTCCGGCATGGCAAAGATGAATATCAGCCAGAGCAGGGAAGGAACTGCACCGCTTACGAGCATCCATCTCCAGTTATTCACGCCGACAGGCAATAAAAGGTAGCAGACCACATAAGAAAGCGCATAACCGATAAACCAGACCGCATTGAGCGCCCCAACGAAAGTGCCGCGATTTTTTTGCGGGGAAAACTCCGACAGGTAGGGGCCTGCAATGGGGAAGGTCGCTCCTAAGCCGACGCCCAAAAGGATTCGTATGATGAACGACTGCATGGGATCACTGATAAAAAACTGAAGAACCCCCAGAATGGAGAGAAAAGCAAAATCGAGAATATACATTTTCTTTCGGCCGATCAAATCCGTTATGTAGCCGCCGAACATGCCGCCGAAAAACATACCCAAAAGAGATCCCATTCCAATTAACCCCGACATAATTGGAGACATAGGAATTTGGGTATTCATGATCGAAAGGGAGATTGCGACGCTTCCCAGCACATAACCGTCCACTAATGGGCACCCGGCACAGTAGGCAAATAACTTCAAATGGAATTTATTTAAAGGGACTGTATCCATTGTCACTTGATTGGTATTCATAATTCCCTCCTAATTAATATATTTTTACGGCAAGCTGATTTTGAAAAGGTTCCTAGAAAACTTGTTTTATTGGGTCAGTTAAAAAAGAAAGAAGGAATGGGATATGCTGTTCAGACTTCCATACGAAACAAAATTCAGAAGGACATCAACGATGTTCTGAACGCTTTCGCGCCGTACGGTGGCGGGAGCTTTTCTCTGCCGAAGAAACCGAAATCAAAGAGAGGCCCCCCCCCCCTCTACGCGTTTAGGCACAATGAAAAGTCCGGCACAGTGACTGGTTCAGATCAAAAGATTCCATTGCCCGCCATTGCTTTTATTCGCCTGCGAGCGGGCTGAAAAACCTGCCTCTCTGCGCTGCCTTAAAACCGACATATCCCTTTTCCTTCCTTGATCAGAATCCATTACACGATTTCACATGATTGACAAACCCTACAACCCCCAAATTTGAAGCGTATTTCAAGGAAGTGCCACAAAACTCAGAGTACCTGCTCCACGTGCTTTCGCAGGATTTCCTGGCAGCGCAGCATCTGTTCCGCAGAGGGGGAGAGGGTGTCGGCAAGTAAGTATTGACGTCTCAGCTTTTTGTAGGTCTCTGTTCCCAATCGATGGTATGGAAGCAGTTGAACATGGTGAAGATAACGCAGTTTTGAACAGAATTGCCCAATCTGCTCCAATTCTTCCTCCGAATCGTTGATTCCCGGAATAATGGGGATTCGAACGACCAGCCGGAACGGCTTTTCTACCGTATTCGTCTGCAGCAGATTTTCAAGGATGATCTGATTATCAACGCCACAGTAAAATTTATGCCGCTCCCGGTCAAACACCTTCATATCCACAAACGCGGTGTCTACATACGGAAGAATCGAGCGAATCGTCGCCCATGGCGCAAAGAAAGTGGTTTCGATCGCCGTATTGATGCATTCCGACCAGGCGGCCTGCAGCAGGGCCAGCGTAAAGCCCGGCTGGGATAAGAGCTCACCGCCGGACAAAGTTACGCCTCCCTTGGAGTGAAAGAAAAAAGCAGAATCTTTTCTGACTTCTTTCATCACCTCTTCTACTGTCATTATTCTGCCATACGTATTCTGCTCCGTATACTCTATTTCGAAGGATTGGCTTTCAGGGGTGGAGCACCATTGGCAGCATAACGGACATCCTTTCAAAAATACAACGGTACGAAAGCCGTCGCCGTCATAAATGGAGCTGCGCTCAATTCGCAGCACTACACCGCGAATTTCTTCTTTTTCGTTCGTCTCTCTCTCTTTTTGTTTGTTACAAATGGTTGCTCGCCCCTTTACCGGTTAATCTTTATCCCGAATTGTTGCTACTGCCAGTTCCATATCACCAGCTTCTGATCGAGGTACGGCTGATGATCTCATCCTGCACTTCCTTACCAAGCTCGATAAAGAAAGCGGTATAGCCGGCGACACGGATCAACAGATCCCTGTGCTGCTCCGGATGCTCCTGAGCGGCTAGCAAAGTTTCCCGGTTGATCACGTTGAACTGGGCGTGGTAGACGTCCAATGTGCAAAGCGTTTTCAGCAGGTGCATCATGTGCGTCAGGCCCTTTTCTCCCGCCAGGATTTCAGGCTCCATTTTCATGTTGAGCTGCGTTCCCTGCGTAAAGCGGGCGTGCGGGATATGGCTGACGGATTTGAGCAGAGCGGTGGGCCCGTTGATATCGGTACCGCCGGTAGCCCCGATACCGTCGGTCAAGGGAGTCCAGGCATAACGGCCTGAAGGCAGGGCGCCGACCCACTCACCGATGGGGGTATTACCGGATACGGGCAGCATACCACAGGTCATTCTGCCGAACTTGGTATCATACGTTTCAAACTGGTTGATGATATAGGTAAATACCTCGCCTACGATCCAGTCGGCCCGTTCGTCGTCGTTGCCGTATTTGGGGGCCTCCATGCACAGTTTCTGAACGTCTTCGTAGCCTTTGAAATTTGCCGCCAGTGCGTTGCACAGCTGCTGCATAGTGAGCTTCTTCTCATCATATATCAGATTCCGTACAGCGGCCAGGGAATTGATGATATCTGCCTGACCAACGGTGATGACGCCGCCGCCGCAGTTGTACTTGGCTCCGCCCATGCTGTAGTCGGTAGCGCTCTCAATGCAGTGGGGGTACGTCAAAGACAGGCACGGCACGGGGCGGTAATTCATGCTCAGATAATCCAGCAGCTGGTTGCCGGAAACAATCACATCGACAAAATATCGGATGTGGGCCTTGACAGCGTCAAAGAAATCATCGAAGGTCTTAAAGTTTGCAGGGTCTCCGGTTGAAATGGATACCCGCTTGCCGGTTTTGCGGCTGACGCCGTCGTTCAAAGCCATCTCCACAATACCGCCCAGGTTAACGTCGGCCATATCGGTGTACTGCTTCATACGGCCGGACAGGTTGGTCTCTACGCAGCCGCAGGGATTCCAGTCCCAAGCCTCGCTCAAAGGTACGCCTTTGTTCAGCAGCATGCGGATACCGGCGTCGTCATGGTGGATCGCGGGCATTGTAAGGCCCATACGGATGGACTCAACCGCCTTGCGCAGGAAAGCGTCGGGATTTTTGGAAATATTGTAGCGGATGGACAGATTGGGCTCTTTGAACTGAACGTCCATCGTGGCCTGAATAGCCATGTAGGACAGCTCGTTGACAGCGTCGTTGCCAAACTGATCGATACCGCCGGCGGTGACGTTTACGGTAATGCAGTAGCCGGCGGCGTACTGGGCGGTGACTTCGTCCTGGAACAGGCTCAGCTCGGCAATTTTGATCCACAGGCAGTCCAACAG
>JAEXDU010000025.1 GCA_023401495.1 Bacillota bacterium | reverse complement strand
AGAAGATATGAGGAAAGCCTTGAATTTAAGGCATTTTTGAGAGATTGTAGTAAACATTCATATGGGTTTATAAGAAGATTCTCGTTTATCCAATCAATCAAAAAGCTCTCCGCAAAAGCGAAGAGCTTTTTGATTTACCCGACCCGTTCCAGGTCTTTTTTCAGCCGTTCGATGATCCGCTTTTCCAGCCGCGAAATATAGGATTGGGAAATCCCAAGCGTATCTGCAACCTCCTTCTGTGTGTGCTCGCGGCAATTGTTCAGGCCAAAGCGAAGCTGCATGATCTGCTGCTCGCGGGAGGAAAGATGCCCCACCGCTTCCAGCAGCAAATCCTTCTCCACCTCCTTTTCAATTCCTTTATTGACGGTGTCCTGGTCGCTGCCGAGCACATCCGACAGCAAAAGCTCATTGCCGTCCCAATCCACATTTAAGGGATCGTCAATGGATACCTCGTTTTTCAGCTGTGAGCTCTTCCTCAGGTACATCAGAATCTCGTTTTCAATGCAGCGCGACGCATAGGTCGCCAGCTTGATGTTCCTCTCCGGACAAAACGTATTGACCGCTTTAATCAAACCGATCGTCCCGATGGAAATCAGATCCTCCACACCGGCCGAGCTGGATTCAAACTTCTTCGCAATGTAAACAACCAGGCGAAGATTATGGGTTATCAGGGGTTCGCGCGCGTTTTCTCTGCCCTGACGCACATTGTCCATCACAATGGCTTCCTGATCCGGCGTCAGGGGCGGGGGCAAGGTTTCCGGACCGTTTATGTAGTGTACCTCCGCTGCAGGCCAAAAGCGCCAGAGCAGCCGCAGCAGCCACCCCCTGATTCCGGAAATCAGTTTTTCCATTCCCCTTTTCACAACGATTTCTCCTTTCCGGCAATCCGCTTGCCTTGTGTGATCAGTTCTGGGTTCAGCAAAGCGCTGAAGCCTGTTGTGCCCAGTTTCTGGGCGGAAACAGCCAGGTACACCTCCTGAACTGTAATCCTCTCTTTTGCTGTCTGAATTTCAATGCAATCCGGCCGAAACGCCGGCAAAATCCCTTCTCCCCCTACCGCGCGAAACGGCACCAGGCGAAGCCCCGGCTGCACCTCTCCCCGCTTTTCTCCCGCCGCCACAAACAGATAGGAGCGTACGGCGGGCGGTACCAGCTCCTGTACACACTGATATTCGGCCACAATTACCGGGTACCCGGAGAATGGTTCTTTCAAGCTGTTCCCCGTATCGATTTTCGTGGTAAGGCGCACACTTTTCCCCTGCGCGCGGACTGTGACAAAGCAGAACAGCGCGGTCGGCTGCCGCTGCCCGGTGAGCCGGTTCAGCAGGGTGACCCCTGCATAGCAAACGACGGTCAGGGCCAGCAGCATCAGCGGGGAAATATCGAAATAAAGCACGGAGTTTTTAATGATCATTCCGCTCGGCGCCGCCAGATACCACAGCGCCAGCATTGCCCCCGCAAAGCCGAAGCTGGTCAGGTAAAACCCGCCGACAGTACGCAGAAAGAAAAGCAAAGACGGGGCGCCGAACGCCGTAACGACGATGAAAACGGAAAGAACCAGCTTGATCAAAAAAGACACAAGCGGCGGCAGCGACGGAAGCAAAATCACGAGGGAGCCGAGGGCCCCGATCGCCGCCCCCAGCACCATACGCAGCCGTGAAGCGGAGATATGAAAGAACCCGGCAACCGTTAAGAGCAAAAAGTAGTTGACGAAAAGGTTGACGGCAACCAATACATCCACATAGATTATCTGCTTCATACCGCCCCCTCCTTTTTGCGCTGCAAAATTATTATAGCCGCTCAAAACGGCTGTTTCTGTCAAAACTTGTTTCCGTCGGAAGAATAAAAACGGCCGGAAATAAAAGCAATAAGCGGCAATTAAAATGGAGCAAAAAAAAGTTCGGCCCTTGTCACCACGCTTTCAGCGAGGCAGCAAGGGCCGATTTTTCAGTATCTTAGTACGATGGGATTATGCCTGATAGGCACGCAGCATCCAAAGCAGTTTTTCGTAATGCTCCAGATATCCATTGAAAAGGTCTGCCGTGACAGAATCCTTCTCGTCTTCCGCTAACGCAACAATTTCTTTGGTATCTCTTACCCAATACTCAACATCGGTGCAAAGCTGACGGATCGATTCTTCGGAAGTAATCGGTGCGCTGTTCAGTTCTTTGATCGTAGCAATGTCAAGAGCCTGTTTTACGTTTGCGATCGGCGCCTGACCTAAAGCCAGCAGGCGTTCCGCAACTTCGTCGATGACGTCTGCAGTATGGTCGTACAGTTCTTCAAATTTTGCGTGCAGCGTAAAAAACGCACTTCCCTGCACATACCAATGCAGATTATGCAGCTTAATAAACGCAACTTCCTGATTGGCCAAATAAAGGTTCATTTTCTCTGTTAAGCTCATTGATTTTCTTCCTTTCCGTTTTAAACTTCAAATATCAGGTAACATCCATAATATTCAAGAAAATCATACCATATTTTTCAACTTAAGTCCATTTGTTTTCGAAACTTTTCATCTGAAATAAAAAGAGTTCGGAGTGATTGTTTGATTTCGGCTTCGATTCAAATATAAGTTATCATTTTGCTTAGAAATATAAATTCTTATTTAATCATTTTTTATGATTAAATAAGAATTTATATTTTAATTTATATTTCATATTATTATAATCTCCTCTATAATTCCTGCCGGTTATAGCTCTTACTTAATTGCAGCATACATTTAAAATCATTTAATGATTTACTATAAAAAACATATTATAGCGTCCTGATTTTTCTTGTGATTCTATACATTTTTACTCTTGCCGTTTCTTCGGTTTTTGATTTTGGGGGAAAACTATTGTGAACATTTACGTCTTTTTTCGCTGAAAATTGCGCGATCATTGATATAGTTTGAGAACTTTTCTTTTTCCAAATAAAATATCTTTCGCTTCTGAGAAGATGTGATATAATGAAAACGAACAATTTTAAAAACAGGTTAAAAATTGATTAATTTTTCATGTAAGGGGAGTGTAAATGACTGTTTCACTAACAGATTTTATATCGTGGATGTCGGCTTACCCCATGCTGGGAGTCACTGCATTGCTTACGACCGGAGTGATTCTTGTAAACGGCTGGACGGACGCCCCCAACGCGATTGCCACCTGTGTGTCTACCCGCGCCATGGCACCAAGGGCCGCCATCATGATGGCAGCCGTATTCAACTTTTTAGGCGTTTTTGTTATGACTTCCATCAACGCCAGTGTAGCCGCTACCATTTACAACATGGTCGACTTCAGCGGCAATACGCACGAAGCCCTCGTCGCTCTGTGCGCCGCGCTGCTGGCGATCGTCATCTGGGCCACCGCCGCGTGGTGGTTTGGAATCCCAACGAGTGAAAGCCACGCGTTGATCGCCGGTCTTTCCGGGGCGGCGATTGCCCTGCACGGCGGCCTTTCCGGCATCAACGGCGCGGAATGGATCAAGGTCATTTACGGCCTGGTGCTCTCTACTCTGCTGGGGTTTGCTATGGGCTGGGGCAGCGCCAAGATTACGCAATCCATCTGCTGTAAAATGGACCGCCGGCGCACGACCGCGTTTTTCCAGAAAGCACAGATCGGCGGCGGCGCTGCCATGGCATTTATGCACGGCGCGCAGGACGGCCAGAAATTCATGGGCGTGTTTATGCTGGGTATGTTCCTGGCCAAAGGCGAAGCAAACGTGCCGAACTTCCAGATTCCCATCTGGCTGATGCTGTTCTGTTCCCTGGTGATGGGCCTTGGAACCTCGATCGGCGGCTACCGCATTATCAAGGCCGTCGGCATGGACATGGTGAAGCTGGAAAAGCACCAGGGCTTTACGGCAGACCTTGCGGCCGCAGCCTGTCTGCTGCTTTCTTCCCTGACAAGCATCCCGGTTTCCACCACACATACCAAAACCACCTCCATTATGGGTGTTGGCGCCGCAAAACGTCTTTCTTCCGTTAACTGGGGCATCGTAAACGAAATGGTGATGACCTGGGTACTTACCTTCCCCGGATGCGGAATCATTGGTTTCCTGATGGCTAAACTGTTTATAACGATCTTTTAAATCCGGCATATGCCGACACCTTGACGAAACAGGAGAATCGAAACTATGGCGAGAAAAAGTGATCAATATTATTATAGTGTATTGTCTGAGGGCATCGATTACTGCATGCAGGCTGCCGATCTGCTGCTGGAAACACTGAAGAATTACCACCCGGAAAAGATGGACGCCTGTATTCGGGACATGCATGCCATTGAGCACGCAGCCGACCTGGGCAAGCATGTGATGATGAGCCGCCTTGTCAAGGAATTCATCACCCCCATAGAGCGCGAGGATATTATCGAGCTGGCCCAGACGATCGACGACGTGACCGATGAAATCGAGGACGTTGTACTTCGCCTGTACATGTTCCATACCCAAACCATCCGCCCCGAGGCTCTGCAGTTCGGTTCTATCATCGTTTCCTGCTGTAAAGCCATGAAGTCGATGATGGAAGAGTTTCATAACTTTAACAAATCCGGCACCATCCACCAGATGATTATAGACATCAACCGGATGGAAGAGGACGGAGACAAGCTGTACACCGACGCGATTCACTCGTTGTACGCCGATCCCTCCGATCCGATCGAAATCTTCACCTGGACGGAGATTTTCAACCGCTTGGAGCGCTGCTGCGACGCATGTGAGGATGTGGCCAATGTGGTGGAAAGCGTTATTATGAAAAACACCTGATTTTTCAGAAGAAAATCACACATATTTGCGGCGGGCAGTGATAAGCTGTCCGTTTTTTATTGAGGTACGGCAAAGCATGTTCTGCTTGGCTGTGCCTGTTTTTATTTTAGGCGGAACGGGGATTCTCTCCGCCATTCCATACAAAGCCGTGTTTGCTCTGCGCATTTGCAGAATCGGCAGAGAACATTCGAATGCAATTCAGTGGAACAGCTATGGGCAAATGAATGATCTTCCATACTTTGAAACGCTTTCTATATAATGGAACTGCCCGATTTTCAGATACTCTGCCTGAATTGCCGTGTCATTTTTTGAAGGTCTTTCCGGCTTTCGTCAGATTTTCCAAAGAGGGCATTCTTTTCCTATATTGGTAGAGCCAATAATCTTGCATTCTTAATGTATATTCTTAACATTTTTAATATAATCAATCGAAATGCACAAATTTTGTTATTGACAAAGCGTTTTTTCCAGAGGATAATAAGATAAAGTGACAGTGCAAGGGGAGTGCTCTGTCATTTCATGCGCAATTTGGTAGTATCAATTCAATTATCAAAGGCGTCAATAAGGAGGAGCAATTGTGTTTCTGGAATTTATTCTTGCGCTGCTGCCGATTCTATGGCTTGTTGTATCCTTGTGCTACCTGAAAATGCCTGCTTACAAAGCCTGTCCTGTAGCGCTCGTCATTACCGTTCTACTGGCACTGTTGTATTGGAAAGCACCCGGAATTGAGGTATTTACCGGCGGACTGGAAGGCGCGACAATGGCACTTTGGCCCATTTCTCTCGTCATCATCGCCGCGATCTTTACATACAACCTCACCGTGAAAACCGGGGCTATGGCAAGAATTCAAAAAATGCTGACATCCGTTTCAAACGACAAACGGGTGCTGGTACTGATCATCGCCTGGGGCTTTGGCGGATTTATGGAAGGAATGGCCGGTTTCGGAACCGCCGTTGCCATCCCCGCCAGCATTCTGTGCGGCCTCGGCTTCAATCCCATTTTCGCCGCTGTTGTCTGTCTGGTGGCAAACGCCACCCCCACAGCGTTCGGGTCGATCGGTATTCCCACCGTGACAGCCGCGTCCGTTTCGGGCCTTGACCCGCAGGCTACGGCAGTGGTGGTATCGCTGCAGCTGTTCCTCATGGTCGTTCTGACCCCGTTCCTGCTGGTCACGATCACCGGCGGCGGCCTGAAGAGCCTGAAAAGCAGCTGGCACATCGCGCTGATTTCCGGCCTTGGGTTTGCGGCGGTACAGCTTCTCGC
>JAEXDU010000024.1 GCA_023401495.1 Bacillota bacterium | reverse complement strand
ACCTCGCACGGCTTTCCCAGCGGCACAAAGCAGGTCAGCTCCGCGCGGATTCCGTGCCGCCGGCCCTCCAGTACAGTGTAGCCGAGACCGTGGCGGCAGCGGTAGTCCTCCAGCTCCGTTTTGCACGGAAGAAAGCCGGGGCTCCAAAGATCGCCGCCGTCCTTTATGTAGTAGCGCCGCCCGCCCATGTCTGCGGGTACCTCGTTGTAGCGGTAACGGGTGATACGGCGCAGTTTGGCGTCCCGGTAAAAGCTGTAGCCGCCCCCGGTGTTGGAAATCAGGCTGAAAAAGCCGTCGTTCCCCAGGTAGTTGATCCACGGCAGGGGAGTGGCCGGGGTCTGTATCACATATTCTCTGGCGTTATCGTCAAAGTATCCGTATTTCATGGCGCTCCATCCTCATATCGTCAGTTTTCAAATCAGCCCTCAAAAGTGCGCTGCAATCACCGTAATTGCCAAGCGAAGGGTCCCGTCGTCTGTCGGTCACCCAAAGCCTTGCTTCGGCCTGCTTAGAGAAGTGATAGACATCACTTTACGAAATCGTTTAAGTATATCGATATTATAGGTCTGCCGCAGAAAAAAAGCAATAGCAAATTGGAAAAGCGCGAAATATCTCATATTTTCAACAATTTCTGACTACGATCTTTTTGAATGTAAATAATTTATCACGAAAACGTATTCTGGTTTTTGGATTTTTTTAAACGGTTTCACGAGAAAAAACACGGATTTCACAGAAGGCCGCCCTGCAATATTTAAACATTATCACAAAAAACGGAAAAAATATTTCAAAAATCTATTGAAATAACGTCAAGGTAGTGGTAATATGAACTCAGAAATCGATTAAGTAGCCGTTTGCCCGGATTCTGAAAATCCTTTATAATGATCCCAGAATCTGAGGCGGAGGGATCCATACTATGGTCACGATCAAGGATATTTCTGAAAAATGTGGTGTTTCCCGCGCAACGGTCAGCAAGGCGCTGAACGGACATAAGGATATCAGCGAGAGCACCGGCGAGTACATTCGGAACGTCGCCCGCGAAATGGGGTACCTGCCCAATGCCGCGGCCCGTTCGCTCAAAACCAAAAGGACCAATAATCTGGGCGTTTTGTTCGTAGACAAAACCTGCAGCGGACTGACTCATGAGTACTTCTCCGCGGTGCTCGAAAGCTTTAAAGTGGAAGCGGAGCGTTTGGGGTACGACATCACCTTCATCAGCCGCAATATCGGTTCGGCCTCCATGAGCTATTACGAGCACTGCAAATACCGGGGGTGCGACGGCGTTGTGATCGCCAGCGTGGATTTCAGCGACGAAATGGTGATCGAGCTGGTGAAAAGCGAAATCCCCACGGTTACCATCGACCATGTGTTTAATGGTCGCACCGCCATATTGTCAGACAATGTGCAGGGAATCCGTGATCTGGTGGAGTACGTTTACCAGTGCGGGCACCGGCGCATCGCGTATATTCACGGTGAAGACACGTCGGTCACCCAGAAGCGCCTCGCGAGCTTTTACCGCACGTGTGCGGAGCTTTCGATTGAGGTGCCGAACGAGTATGTAAAGGACGCATTGTATCACGATCCCAAGTCCAGCGGTCTGGCCACGCGCGAGCTGCTGGAGCTTTCGGAGCGGCCCACCTGCATTCTCTATCCCGATGATTTTTCCTTCATCGGCGGCATGAACGAGATCGAGCGCCACGGCCTGCATATCCCGGAGGATATCAGCGTGGCCGGGTACGACGGCATTTATCTTTCGCAGGTTCTGCGCCCCAGGATTACCACCCTGCGGCAGGATACCGGCGTGCTGGGGCGCGAAGCCGCGGCCCGTCTGGTTGAGGCGATTGAACGCCCCAAGCTGGCCATTCCCCAGCAGGTGATGGTGGCGGGGCATCTGATTCCCGGCAGCTCGGTTCGAAAAGTGTGACTTCAGGCTCTCAGCGGGTGCGGGGAATGCAGAACCCTCTTTGTGTTGTGTCAGTTTCCCTTTTTAGAAAGGTTAAAAACGCATTATTTTAAGGAGGAGCTATGTTATGAAATCATTCCAAAAAGCCACGGCTGCCCTGCTGGCATCTTTGATGCTGGTTTCTTCGGCTGGCTGCGGCGGCAGCACCACACCCGCTTCGTCGGCAGCCCCGGCAGGGTCTTCCGCCCCGGCTGCGAATACGGATTCCGCCAAAACCCTTCGCATTTACGGATGGAACACCGAATTCCAGGATCGCTTCAACACCTATTTTAAAGATGCCGGTAAGCTGCCGGAGGGCATTAACGTGGAGTGGGTCATCACGCCAAGTGAAAACAATGCCTACCAGAATAAGCTGGACGCAGACTTGAAGGCACAGGATGCCGCAGCAGACAAGATCGATATTTTCCTGATTGAAGCGGACTACGCGCTCAAATATGTCGATTCCGATTATACGCTCGACGTGAAAAGTGATGTAGGCCTGACCGACGACGACCTGAAGGATCAGTACCAGTACACCAAGGATATCGCGACCGACGGCAGCGGAAAGCTGAAGGCGGTTTCCTGGCAGGCCACTCCCGGTCTCTTCGCGTATCGCCGTTCGATCGCCAAGGATATTCTGGGCTCCGATGACCCCGCAAAGGTGCAGCAGGCCCTGAGCGACTGGGATAAGTTCAACGCCGTTGCAAAGACCGCGTCTGATAAGGGCTACAAAATGCTTTCGGGTTACGATGATTCCTATCGCACCTTCGCGAACAACATCACGTCTCCGTGGGTGGATGCGAACGATACGATCCATGTTGACCCCATTATGATGAAGTGGGTCGATCAGACCAAGGAATTCACCGATAAGAACTATAATAACAAGACCTCTCTGTGGGCTCCCGAGTGGGGCGCCGATCAGGGCCCGAACGGCAAGGTGTTCGGCTTCTTCTATTCTACCTGGGGCATCAACTTTACACTGCTCGGCAACTCGCTGGCCACTCCTGTGGCGGAGGGCGGCAAAGCGGAAGTGGGCAACGGTGTTTACGGTGACTACGCGGTGTGCCAGGGCCCGGCGAACTACTACTGGGGCGGCAGCTGGATTTGCGGGGCCAAGGGCAGCGATAACGTCGATCTCGTGCGCGACGTCATGAAGACTCTGACCTGTGATGCGGCCACCATGAAGAAGATCACCGAGGATACCGAGGACTTTACCAACAACCAGACCGCGATGGGCGAGCTGGCGAAGAGCGATTACAAATCCGCGTTCCTGGGCGGCCAGAACCACATTGCCCTGTTTGCCGAGGCGGCCCCGAAGATCAATATGAAGAATATCTCCAAGTACGATCAGGGCATGACGGAAGAATTCCAGAAAGCGTTCAAGGATTACTTTGACGGCAACGTCACGAAGGACCAGGCGCTGGATAACTTCTATAAGGCCATCATTGAAAAATACCCGAATCTGAAGCGTGCCTCCTGATTTTTCTCATACTCTTTCAACTGTTCCGCCAGGCGTCCTCCCTTTCAGGGAGCGGGTTCCCGCTCCCTGGGGTCGGGGGCCTGTGTTTCTACAATCCCCGATTTGAGGTGATACTCTATGCCCGGCACCACGTTAACAAAACCGGAAGCATCTTCTTCGCAGCAGTATCCCGCGTCAAACGGTGCAAACAAGAAAACGAAGGGCGTAAGCTATTCCAAATGGGGATATTTTTTTATCGCCCCGTTCTTTCTGGCGTTTGCCGTATTCTCACTGGTTCCGCTGGTCTCTACCTTTTATAACAGCTTTTTTGAAAATTACTGGGTGGGTCTGACCCAGGTTGGCCCCCGATTCGTGGGGCTGCAAAATTACAGTACCCTTTTTTCCGACGGCGACCTGGCTGCCTACGCGGGCAATACCGCGATCATCTGGCTGATGGGCTTTTTGCCGCAGATCATCTTTTCCCTGCTGCTGGCGGTCTGGTTTACCGACCTGCGCCTGCATCTGCGTGCCGCCGGATTCTTTAAAACCGTCATCTATCTGCCCAACCTGATTATGGCTGCGGCGTTTTCCATGCTGTTTTTCACCTTGTTTTCCGATTCCGGACCGGTCAACAGCATTTTAATTTCTATGGGGATGGAGTCCCCCTACCGATTCCTTGCAAACGTGTGGAGCACCCGGGGGCTTGTGGCCCTGATGAACTTTCTGATGTGGTATGGCAACACCACGATTCTGCTGATGGCGGCGATCCTCGGGATTGATACGGCGCTGTTTGAAGCGGCCGAGATCGACGGGGCCACGGCGTTCGATTCCTTTCGGAAGATCACTCTGCCGCTGATCCGCCCTATCCTGGTCTATGTGCTGATTACCTCGCTGATCGGCGGCATTCAGATGTTCGACGTGCCGCAGATTCTGACCAACGGCAACGGCAACCCCAACCGCACGAGCCTGACTCTGGTCATGTACCTGAATAAGCATCTGTTCAGTGAAAACGTGGGGATGGCGGGCGCTGTTTCGGTGCTGCTGTTTGTGGTTTCCGCCGTGCTGAGCGTCATTGTGTACTTCAGTATCCGTGAGAAAAAACAGCCGAAGGGAGGGGCCGGAAAATGAAAGACAACGCCGCAAGAGAAAATCTGGGCGCGCTGCGTCTGCGTCGCGGTATCGCGTATCTGGTTCTGATTTTTCTGACGTTCCTTTCTCTGTTCGCGTTCTATATTCTTTTTATCAATGCCACGCGCTCGCATCCCGATATTCAAAAAGGCTTTTCCTTTTTTCCGGGCGCTTCGCTGGGGGCCAACTTTACAAACCTGATGCGCAACGCAAATCTGCCGGTGTTCAGCGGCCTGATGAACAGTCTGCTGGTGGCGTCGCTGTCGGCAGTGTTTGCCACGTATTTCTCCACCATGACCGCGTTCGGAATTCATGCGTACCGGTTCCGGCTGAACCAGGCCGCGTTTTCGCTCATCCTGATGGTGATGATGGTGCCCACGCAGGTGACGGCCCTGGGCTTTGTCCGCCTGATGGCGAGCATGGGCTTCAAGGATTCGTTTATCCCGCTGACGGTTCCGGCAATCGCCTCGCCGGTCGTGTTCTTCTTCATGATCCAGTACATGAAAAGCTCTTTGCCGCTGGAGGTAATTGAGGCCGCACGGATCGACGGAGCGGGCGAGTTCTACGCTTTTAACCGCATTGTGCTCCCAATGATGAAGCCGGCCATCGCCGTGCAGGCGATTTTCACCTTCGTCAGCTCGTGGAACAATTATTTTCTGCCGGCGCTGATCCTCGATTCCAAAAAGAAGTTGACAATGCCGATCCTGATTGCGCAGCTGCGCAGCGCCGATTTTATGAAATTCGATATGGGGCAGGTTTACCTGCTGATCGCGCTGGCGATTTTTCCGGTGGTGATCGTGTACCTTTGTCTTTCCAAATTCATCGTACGCGGCGTTGCGCTGGGCAGCGTAAAGGGTTGATTTGCTTTTCCTCCAATATAATATTGCTCCGGTTTCCCGAGCCGGAACCAAAACAGGACAGTCCGCACATACTGCGCGGACTGTCCTGTTTTTTGTGGGGAAAGACTGTATTCTCCGTAGATTTTCATTTATGTGGAGCTTGCATCTTACACAGAATTCTTTTTATTTTTTTAAAATAAAAAAAGGCTAGGATGCTTTTTCTATGCGGCTCTGCCGAGGGAGAAATCTTCTTTTCGTTAGTTTGTCCCTCGTATCGAGGGGAGTCTTTTTCTTTTATATCTTGTGGTGAAAGAGCGATTTTTAGCGGGTTCTCCCCGCGTGGGGATTCCGCTTGCGCGGACTTGCCCCTTGTGCCGGGGCGGGCCTTTTTCCATTTGACAGAGTTTTTCGTTCGCGCGAGAGTGAGTTGTTTTTTGTGGGTTTTTTCGCGATGTGCGTACAGACGCAGCCTGTCTGCTGGCGCAGGCTTGTCCCTCAGGCCGGGACAGGCCCTTCCTTTCTTGACGAAAAGAAAGGAAGCAAAGATTCGCCCAAGGACACCTTGGGAATCCGTTTCGTAGAACAATCCTCGCTCCCACACAGAAAGCTACTGTAAAGGCGCTCCAATGAAAGCGTCCACTCGCCTTGCCTGTGCGGAAAAGAAGCTTTGCGGTATCGTTCGGCGGCGGACTCTTTCAGAGCGCTCTCGTTAGCTCGCAGAAGGGCTGTTTTACGATAGCGTTGATTTGTTAATTTAAATTTTTTTAATAATAGTCTTGATTTACGGGTATGCACGGCAGGCCCTGTACCAGAACATGCGGCGAAGCCGCGCAAAAAAACACCGAGCCAACGAGAGCGCTCTGAAAATGCCCGCCGACAGACAGGATTGCAAGGCTTGTTTCCAGATGAAACTCGGAGAGTGGGCATTTTCATTGGAGCGCCTTACGGATGGCTTTTGTTGGCACTGTCAGGAGTCGTTTCCCAAACGGATTCCAAAGGTGTCCTTTGGAAGGCCTTTGCTTACTTTCGTCCTTTCACGAAAGTAAGTGCCCGCCCCGGCATGAGGGGCAGACTAACGAAAAAAGAATATTCCCTGCGGCGAAGCCGTATCGGAACGCTTCCTTTACCGTATGAAAGGAAGGAAGAGCTCCGAGCCGGCAGAACCCCTACACGGGGGCATCCGCAGAGAAGCGACCCCGATGCGCACATTATAAAAATTGCAGAAAAACCAACCCATCTAGAATAAAATCACTTTTCCGAAAAAAATATAAAAACGAAAGACCTCCGAACGAAAACGTCCGGAGGTCACTTCGCTTTTTATGAGGTCGCAAGGCCCCGCGTATGAGGGGCAGACGGCAATTGAATTTATTTTACGCCGAACAGCAGCTCGCCGTATGTGGGGAACGGCCAGTAGGTTCTGCCCACCAGAAGCTCCATTTCGTCCGCGATTTCGCGGGCCGCTTCCATGCGGGACAGCACTTCTTCGCGGTAGTATCTGGCTTCCTTGAGGAAATCGCCGGACTCTTCCGTGTGGTCTACAGCTTTCTGCAGACTGTCGGCCGCTTCAAACAGCTTCGCGGAAAGAGCGCTGAGCTTTTCGATCTGTGCCTTTTCCAGAGCGCAGCTGATGTCAAGATTCTTCTTGTTGATCGCCTGTGCGCTCAGGTCGCCGGTGTAGGAGCTGACAGCCGGGAGAATATCCTTATGGATCATTTCGAGCATCGTCAGGGCCTCAATGTGAACCTGCTTGATGTATTTTTCCAGAATAATCTCATAGCGGGATTTCAGCTCGGTTTCCGTCAGTACGCCCTGGCGCTCGAACAGCTCAATGTTTTCCTTGCGGGGGTAGTAAGCCAGCGCATCAGGAGTGCTCTTCAGGTTCAGCAGACCACGGCGGCCAGCTTCCTCAACCCACTCTGCGGAATAGTTATTGCCGTTGAAGACGATCCGCTTGTGTGCCTTGAGCGTCTTGCGGATCAGGTCGGTCAGCGCATCGGGGAGGCTGTCGGCTTTCTCAAGCTCATCCGCGAAGCCTGCCAGCACGTCTGCGATGATGGTGTTCAGCATAATATTGATACATCCGATCGAGCTGGAGGAACCCTGCATACGGAATTCAAATTTATTGCCGGTGAACGCCATGGGAGAGGTGCGGTTACGGTCGGTGGAATCTTTGCGGATGGGGGGGAGGATATCCGCACCGATTTTTACAAACCGGCGGCCCTTGGCCTTATATTCGGTACCATCCTCAATCGCATTCAGAATATTTTCGAGTTCCTCGCCGATGAAGATGGAGACAATGGCGGGAGGTGCTTCGTTGCCGCCCAGGCGATGATCGTTGCCGGCATCTGCTACGGCGATGCGCAGCAGATCCTGATGCTCGTCGACCGCCTTGATGATCGCTGTGAGGAACAGCAGGAACTGGGCGTTCTCAGTCGGGGAATCGCCGGGATCCAGCAGGTTCATGCCGGTGTCGGTAGAGATGGAATAGTTGTTGTGCTTACCGCTGCCGTTGATGCGTGCAAACGGCTTTTCGTGCAGCAGGCAGGTCAGCCCGTGGCGTGCGGCAACCTTCTTCATCACTTCCATCGTCAGCTGATTCTGGTCGGTAGCCTGACTGCAGTGGGTAAAAATGGGAGCCATTTCGTGCTGCGCCGGGGCAACCTCGTTGTGCTTTGTTTTGCTCAGGACGCCGAGCTTCCACAGCTCTTCATCCATTTCTCTCATGAACTCGCCAACCGTGACCTTCAGCTCGCCGAAGTAATGGTCATCCAGTTCCTGGCCCTTGGGCGGCTTTGCGCCGAACAGGGTGCGGCCGGTATATACCAGATCTTCTCTCTGCAGGAACTTTTCCTCAGGAACAAGGAAGTACTCCTGCTCGGGGCCGACGGTAACGCTGGTGCTCTTTACATCGTCGTGGCCGAACAGCTTTAATACGCGAATCACCTGCTTGTTCAAAGCAGAGATCGAGCGCAGCAGCGGCGCTTTTTTGTCCAGAGCCTCTCCGCCGTAAGAACAGAATACGGTCGGAATGAACAAAGAGCCGTCTCTGATGAACGCGTCAGAGGTCGGGTCCCACGCGGTGTAGCCGCGGGCTTCGAAAGTGGCGCGGATACCGCCGTTCGGGAAGCTGGAGGCATCCGGCTCGCCCTGAATGAGCTCTTTGCCGGAGAATTCCATAATTACCTTGCCGTCGCCGGTCGGGCTGATAAAGCCGTCGTGCTTGCCGGCGGTAATGCCCGTCATAGGCTGGAACCAATGGGTATAATGTGTTGCTCCTTTTTCTATTGCCCAGTTTTTCATGGCGTTCGCAACAACATTCGCCACTTGAGCATCAAGAGGAATCCCCTCGTCTCTTGTTTTCTTTAATGCCTTGTAAGTATCCTTGGGTAACCTGTCTTTCATAACACTTTCGTTAAATACCAAGCTTCCAAAAATCTCCGGAATCTTACTCATACGGCTGCCTCCTTTTGGGTTGATAAACAAAAAAACGCTGCAGGTATCCTAAGTACCTACAGCGCCATTACTGTTTTCACACGAGTAATTATAACAAACGGATTACCGGCTGTCAATGCTCCGTAACAAAAAAGTATTCGCATCAAAAGCGAAAATTATACTGCCTGAATTGATTTTTTTGGTGGTTTACACGATTTCGTGCGGCAGCCTTTGTTTGGGGAGTCTGATGACCAGGCCGTTCGATGATTCATAGCCAGCTTATGCGGGAAAAAGAAAAAAGTTTCCGATTGCCGTAAAAGCGGTACGGAGCGTGGAATAAATGGCTGTACTCCGGCAGTTCTGTCATATGCGACAAGTACGCTCCCTTCTTTTCAGCGTTTGCAGCCCGCTTTCCACAATTTTCAGCGGCCTGCCTATTTTTATCGGATTACTTTGTGTGTTGTTTTCTGGTAAAGAGAGGTTTACATTCCTGTAAAATTCCTCTACAATAAAACCATTCGTATGCTCGGGTGCCAAAATCCTACTGATCTTCCATAAAACAAGCGAAACTAAAATTGAATTTTTGCGGTTCAGTGGACAATTCGTATCAGGTACCCCCAAAATGTGATTGTTGCAGGATGCAGAAAGACGGATGCGCATGAAAATACCCTTTTTAAATACGAGCGCCAGTGAGAGACGCGACATGATTTTGTACAGCGGCATTTCCAAAACGCTGATGCTGCTCGCGATGCCATCATTGATGATGGGTCTGGTACAGTCCATGATGCCGCTGTCGGATGGGCTGTTCATCAATAATATTGCGGGGCCGTATGTGGCCAGCGCAGTTACATACTGCGTGCCGATCCTCAATATGGTCGTCGCGCTGTCGCAGGGACTTGGCTCGGCGGGCATGGCGGTGATCGGCCAGGCAAACGGGCGCGGTGATTTTGTGCAGGGGAAAAAAATCTCCTCTCAATTGATTCTGCTGGCGTTTCTGCTTGGCATTGCCTCCATCCCGGTAATGATTCTGCTGGCGTTTCCGATCTCGGCGATCGTCACGAAGGAAATATCGGATATTGTCTGGCTTTATCTCGTGCTCAACGCGTTCGCGATGCCGTTCTATTTTATGGAGGCGGTCTATAACGCCGTCAAGAACGCCGCCGGCCAGCCTGAGGCGACATTTGTGCGGATGCTGCTGCTTCTTCTGCTGAAAATCCTCTTTAACTTCCTCTTTATTTATTTGATCCCGCTCGGCATCGTCGGCTGCGTGATTTCTTCGGTGCTGTCGAATGTGATTGTCTGCGTGATTATGTTTTACGAGCTGTTTGTCCGGGAGTCGGAGGAAAAGCTTGAATGGCCGGGCATTCATCTTGACCGCGAAATCGCCACCGATCTGCTGAGGATCGGCCTGCCGACGATGCTGTCGAGCGTGATGATGAACCTGGGCTTTTACCTCATCAACAACGAGGTGCAGAAGTACGGCGCGATTGTTCTGAACGGCCAGGGGATTGCCAGCAACATCACGAGCATCTGTTTTGCGATGACAGGTGCGTTCGGCCCGACCGTGACGACAATGGTCAGCATGAATATGGGCGCGGGGAAAAAGGATCGCGCTCGCCGCAGCATGTGGATCGCCTGTGGATTCAGCGCGCTGACCGCCGTGGTGCTGATCGCGATGATCGTTCCCTTTGTCGGCCCGCTCACCGGCTTGTTTACCCGCAACCAGGAGGTGCTCGACATGGCCCGCAC
>JAEXDU010000183.1 GCA_023401495.1 Bacillota bacterium | reverse complement strand
AAGGCAAATAGACTCAGATGCACAGCCGGCTGGCCTTTATCAATAATCAGGCCTTCAAATCCGCTTCTGTAAAAATCCCCCAGCAAACGCATTCTTTCTTCCGCACTGTTTTCTGCACAGCTTACCTCAATCCCTTGCTCTTTGCATTTCTGCTGAAAATCCTCAAAAAACCGTTTTTCCGTAAATAAAAGCGTGCTCGGAACAGTGCCTACAAATTCCAGCCAATAATTCTTGGTATAGGAGCAAATAACAGCCCAAATAGGCTCATCTGCTTTCAAACGTTCCAAAAGCAGGTTTTGAATTTTGTTGTCTCCCGAAATATGCTTCTGGATTAAATCCTGAATGGTATAGGAGGCTTCGGTAGAGTTTCGATTATCCTTTGTCATATTGCTTTCTATTCCTTTCGATTTCGGTCAGCTTCTATCCTGAAAAATAGAACCTTCGTCATTTTCCAGAGTGCTTTTCTTCACCAGTTTTCCCTGATAAAATACATATTCGGGTTCGGATGATTTTTTCTCCTCTTCCCCCTCTGCCGCTGTGCTCTCTTCCCCACTCTCGGCTTCAGACGATTGTGTATCCGCAGGCTCCAGCGCGGGGTGAATCATCAGCTTTTCAATTAACGGGTAAACAGTAAAATTAATCAAAAAGGAGGAAAAAGAAAATGCAAAAAACAGAACCAGAAATCCGTTGATCAAAAGAACCAAAGTCGGATTCATATAGTACAGGAAATAATTGAGGAACAAAATCGCGCCGAAGATCGCCGTTAATAAAATATTGCGCCACAGGCCGATAATGGCGAAAATGAACGCGTTTTTATAAATCTGCTTCAGGCTCAGATCAAAAGTGACGATCATCAGCGGAATGTAGTACTGCATGAAGATAAATACCAGAAATACCGCTATGCTGACTCCGAACAGAACCATGAACAGGGTCCCCTGCGAGGCCGCCAGTGTGTAATAAAAGCGGATGCAGAAGGTGATCAGACTGACCAGCACATAACAGATGATCCCGTGGATCGAGAACTGCTTCCAGTTGAGCAAAACAGCGTCTTTAAAATCAGACGCGATAAACGCGTGCTCTTCCCTTGCGTAGTTGCGGGTGACAAAAGTCAGACCCGCCAAAAAGGGACTGAGCAAAACGAACGGCAGATTCCACAGAAACGCCTGCCCGGTAACGAGGCCTACCAGATAAGAAAGGATCGCTACGACCGCAAACGGAACTAGGAACAGCAGATTCAGCTTTACCAGCTCAAAAAATTTGCGGAACAGCACTTCGAAGAATCTTTGAACCGGCGGCTTTTGCGGTGCGTCTTTGCTTACTCCAGGCCCCGGCTTCTGGTAGCCACCGAACAGAGAAAATCCTGACAAACAGAGTCACTCCTTTTGTGTTACCCTCCCTGCGGGTTCGTTCTAGCTTACCCCCAGCTTGGCCTTGGGATGGCAATGGTTGTAAACCTCTTTAAAATGGTCGTTCATCAGCTGAACATAAACCTGTGTGGAAGAAATATCCGCATGCCCCAGCATCAGCTGAATATCCTTGAGGCTTGCGCCGTTTTCCAGCAAATGCAGCGCAAACGAATGCCGAAGTGTGTGCGGGGTAATCTCTTTCGTGATTTTGGCCTGCTCGGCGTAGCCTTTGATGATCTTCCAGAATCCCTGTCTGGTCAGGCGTCTGCCGTTCAGATTGGTGAACAAAGCCTGTCCTCCGTCCGCGCGGATCATGATGCTTCTGACGCGGAACAAATAATCGGAGACCGCTGCGATCGCCTTGGAATAGATCGGAATCATGCGTTCATTCTTTCCGTGTCCCCCACAGCAAAGCATCGCCGTATGCAGATTGATATCGGTCACATTCAGGTCCACCAGCTCAGACACGCGGATGCCAGTGGCGTACAGCAGCTCCAGCATCGCCTTATCGCGGCAGCCCTTCGGCTCTGAAATATCGGGCTGTGCAAATAAAAGCTCAATTTCTTCGCTGCTCAGAATCTGAGGCGGCTTTTTTTGAACCTTTTCAAGCCGTATGTTTTTGGCAGGATTGTCAGACGCTTTTCCCGTCAGCATCAGAAACTGATAGAAACCGCGGATAGAAGCCATATTGCGCGTCACGGTCGATACAGAGCACTGACGGCTGTTCAGGGCCTTGACGTACTCCTCCATAACAGACTCGGTTACCTGTTCCGGCCCCCGAAGGTTCTGCTGTTCTACATATTCTAAAAAATGCTCTACATCTCTGGTATACGAATCCAGAGTGTTTTGAGAAACGGATTTTTGAAAACGCAGATAGTCCCGGTAGTCGGAACAACATTCTTTCATCTCAATTGTACCCCCTAATTGGCTTTTGGGCTTAAAAGGAAAACGCGCCGGTAAAACATACGGTTGTAATCAGATCGATTGCAGCCGCAGCAGCAGAAAGAATCAGGAAGGAGCCAAACTGAACCGCATATTCCTTTAAAGAAAGCGTTCTGTTTTGCTCTCGTCTTAACGTTTCTAACAGGGCCTCTTTCGAAAACAGCATGCCTTCCTTCGCCGCAAGAAGAATGGCAATCATCGATAAAAAGGCGCCTGGCAAAACCACCACCGCATTGAATAAAACTCCCTGAAACCCATATGCCGCATACAGGTAACCGGAGGCCAGACCAAAGCCGAATCCTCGAAACAATGGAACGAGCGGGAGAACGAACGCCCCCCACAAAGACATTCCCAATAAAAAACAAACCGCAACAAAGAAAAAAGAAGAACCAAGCGACGCAACAAACGCTGAGCCGGAGGATTGTACGGCCCGGGCCTTTACGTCGCTGGCGAACAGCAGATCCAGCTTTTGCAAAACAGAGTCGTCGGCCCCCCTGGCAAACAGCGCGCCAAAGATGGTTCCCACCAAAAGCAGAAGCGCCAGCGCTGTCAGCAGGGGATTTTCCGTAACCACCTGAAACATGCTCTGCAGATCAAACAGACGAAACCGCGATTCATGGACAGGCCGCGGTTTCTTTTGCGAACGATAGTACAGCGGTATGATTCTTGTCCCTTTCCTACTCATACAGATCCTCCTGAGGGCGGTTGCCTACTGAATTGTATGAGCCGAAAGAGCGTAATATGAGTCTATGGGAAAAACTCTATTTTCATTATGGAGTAAAAAATATCGTTTTAATCAGCAGCCACGGGAGCGCTTATTTCCCAAGCTCCTCCGCCCGGTGCGTGCAGGCCAGCATCGCTTCGTCGATGATTGCCTCAAAGCCCCTGCTGTAAAAAACGTCCAGCGCTTTGAGGGTGGTACCGCCCGGTGAGGATACCATTTTGATCAGCTCGTCGGGCGTATGCCCGGAATGCAGGAGCATTTCGGCGCTGCCGATCAGGGTCTGGCTGAACAGGCGCAGGGCCGCATCCGCGGGGATTCCCTGACGGTCTGCGCTTTCGGCCGCCGCTTTTGCGAACAGATACACATAAGCCGGGCCGCTGCCGTTGACAGAGGTCGCCACATTGATCTGATCCTCCTGCAGGATTTCGACCGTGCCGCAGGCTTCAAAAATGGAACGCACGAATGCAAAATCGTCGTCCGACACCTTCTCAGAACGGCACAGCGCGGTAGCGCCCTTGCCCACGAGCAGAGGGGTATTCGGCATCGCACGGATCACAGGGCAGTCACAGCCCAGCGTAGAGGTAATATAATGAATTGAAATTCCGGCCGCAATGGTGACAAAGCGAGTCTGCTCCGTTACCGTTTTTTTCGCATCCTCCAGCACCTCCGCAAAATTCTGCGGTTTCACGGCAAGAAAAACAATGTCGGCATCCTTCACGACTTCAGAAACGGATGCGGCAGTCCGCAGTCCCTTTTGCTGAAACACAGAACGCTTTTCTTCACTGATGTCAAATACGATCATGTCCTGCGCCGGATGAATCCCCGCGCGAAGGATTCCATTCATAATTGCACCGGCCATATTTCCGGCCCCGACAAATCCTACTACCATACCATTCTCATTCCTTTACACAGTAATATCAACATCAAAACCCACCATTTTTCTGCCAGATTGGGCCAGTTTTGGATTTTGACCCCCACTTTTACGATATGAAATATAATATACTATAATACTTTTCCCTCCCCAAAGCAAGCAGAATCAGGAGGAAATGTAAAATTTATACAGTATGCAGAAAAACATGTGCTTGAATTATGTAACCCTCTAAAATATTATGTAAACTTGAGCGAAAATATATGGATGCATAATTATGCACACGCCTGAATGTTACCAGCAAGCGTGTGCATCATGGGCATTCCATATCACGTTTTTCGGGTAGGCTCACACAAAAGGTTACGACAGAAAAAGTTCCGGTTCACTCTGTATCTGCCAGAGCGGCCTTCATCATAATGGCGCATTCCAGACGCTTTTTCTCCAGCTCACAGGAAATCGTATGGGGTTTCAGAATGTCCCCCTCATACTGCCAGCTGTTGGCGTTGCACCCGCCGCTGCAGTAGAACTTGGCCCAACAGTTCCGGCAATCCTTTTTGCTGTAAATATTATATTGAGCAAATTTTTGTTTCATCGAACGATCGAAGGTTCCCTGCATGATATTTCCCATCCTCCACTCATCGTCCCCGACAAACTGATGACACGGGAAAATATCTCCCTCCGGAGTGACCGCGATGTATTCGTTGCCGCAGCCGCAGCCGCGCAGCCGCTTGATCGCGCAGGGGCCCTGGTCAAGGTCGAGCATAAAGTGGAAGAAATTAAAGCCTCTTCCCTCTTTCCTGCGCTGGATGAGGAGATTCGCCAGACGGTCGTATTCCTCAAACACGCTGGGCAGGTCCTTCTCTTTCAGGGAGTAATCCAGTTTTTCGTCCGACACCACCGGCTCGATGGAAAGCTGATCGAACCCCAGCTCTGCCATATGCAGGACATCCTTGGAGAAGTCGAGGTTATGGGTGGTAAACGTACCGCGCACATAGTAGTCCTTATCGCCGCGGGTAGAAACCAGCTTCTGATAATTCGGGACGATCCTGTCGTAGCTGCCGCGTCCGTCCGTACGGACACGGAGCAGATCGTTGATCTCCTTGCGGCCGTCCAGGGACAGAACCACATTGGACATCTCGCGGTTGATATATTCGATTTTGTCGTCTGTCAGCAGCAGGCCGTTCGTTGTGATCGTAAAGCGGAAGTTCTTGTTGTGCTGCTTTTCGATGCTGCGGGCGTAATCCACAACCTTCTTCACGACCTCAAAATTCATCAGCGGTTCGCCGCCGAAGAAATCAAGCTCCAGATTGTGACGCCCCACGGACTGCTCGATCAGAAAATCGATCGCGCGCTTGCCGACCTCAAAGGGCATCAGCATCCGGCCGCGGCCGAAGTCGCCCTTGGCCGCAAAGCAGTATTCGCAGCGCAGATTGCAGTCGTGCGCCACATTCAGGCACATGGATTTGACCGGGGCATCCCGCAGCATATCGCAGAACTGCTCGTACTCATCTTTGGAGTACAGCAGACCGGAACGGTACAGCTCGAGCAGCTCCTCATAGGCCTCATCAATTTCGGATTCCGAGAACCGCCCGAGGAGATCTCGTTTGATTTCTTCCGGCTGCTCTTCCGGTACACTGTCTGTAAAAGAATCCAGCATCAGGTAGGGCAGCTCGTCAAACACGTGAACTGCTCCGCTGTTGGTATCGAGAACAATGTAATATCCGTTCAGGTAATATTTGTGTATCATATCTCTTTCTCCATCCGCACAAAATGGAAGGGACAGAATCCTGTCCCTTCCATCATTTGATCTTATCCGGCCGCAGTCTCAATCAGAAATTACGCTCTCTGCGCATTCTCACACTTCTGGTTCGCTACGGTGCAGGAGGTTTTGCAGGCAGACTGGCAGGATGCCTGGCACTCGCCGCAGCCGCCCTTGACAGCGCTCTCTTTCAGGTTGGCTTTATTCAAAGTTTTGATCTGTTTCATTTCAAAATCCCCATTTCACAAATTTTAATGCCAATATTATAGCACAAGAATGGAAACTTGAAAAGCCTATTTTCGCCTGGATTTTTTGTTTACCGACAAAATACCCGCGATGGCACCTGTCAGAATCATGATCAGGCCCTTTGTGAGCATGAAGGCCGAAATGCTTTCTCCCGAAACGGTAAGCCCCGCCAAAAACAGCAGCCCAAACAGCAAAAGGGCTGAGCCCGCGCCGTACAGCATCCCGCGTTCACCAGACATGCGCGCAGCCGTATACCCGGCAAAAAACGCGCCCAGAGCGGCGATCAGCACGGTGATCGGCTGAAGCAGGCTTTGAGGCAATTGCTTTGCGGCAACCAGAACCAGAGAAAGCACCAGCAGCAGAACGGTGCATATTACCGCCCCGGCCAGAGTGCCGAACACAATCGGACGAAGTATTTTCCAAACGGGATTTTGGGAACGCTCTCTATTGGATTTCACTCTTTTTGGTCTTTTCATAATAAAATACCCCTCCTGCATGTTCTCTACGCTTCATAGATATTCGCAGGAGGGGTAAAATATACTAGTTTTTCTTCAGCCGGTGGAGGATTGTTTATTTGTCATCCTCATGAACGGTGTTGATCTTGCCCAGCGCCCAGCGCTTCACAATGATCTTGGTGCGGTCGATTCCGGTTTCCAGCACAAAGCTTTCGCTCTCTTCCTTGATGGCCACAATGCGCCCGACAATACCGCCGATTGTCGTGATTTCATCGCCGACCTGAACGTTCTTGCGCAGAGCTTCCTCCGCCTTTTTCTTCTTCTGCTGCGGGCGGATCATAAAGAAATAAAGCGCACCGAACAAGAGCGCATAGATGACTATGATTTGCCACATGGAACCGCCGGATGCCGCGGTTGCCGCCAAAGGTAATAAATGATTCATAAGAAAACAGCACCTCCATATTAGTAATTTTGATTATATCAATAAATGGGAAATCATGCAAGAGAAATTAGATTCTTTGTCCAAGTTTTTCAACGTTTTCAAGATAAAATGTGTCAAAGCTTCCCTGCTCTAAAGAGTAGCGAATTTTCTCCATCAGCGTATTGTAAAAATAGATGTTGTGCATGACCGCCAGACGCATCGCCAGCATCTCGCCGGCCTTGAACAGATGATGCAGATAAGCGCGGCTGAAGCTGCGGCACACCGGGCAGTCGCACTCCGGATCCAGCGGGGCATCGTCCAGAGCATACTTGGCATTGAGCAGATTTCTTCTTCCCTGCCAGGTGAACAGATGGGCATGGCGCGCATTCCGGGTGGGCATGACGCAGTCGAAGAAATCGACGCCGCGGCGAACGGACTCCAGAATGTTGTCGGGGGTGCCGACTCCCATCAGGTAGCGGGGCTTATCCGCAGGCATTTCCGGTTCAACGGCTTCAATGATCCGGTACATCTCCTGTGCGCTTTCCCCTACCGCCAGGCCGCCGATGGCATAGCCCGGCAGATCCAGCTCGCGGATCTGCTTCATATGCTCGATGCGCAGGTCCTCGTATGTGCTGCCCTGATTGATTCCCCACAGCATCTGATGCGGGTTGATGGTATCCGGCAGGGTGTTCAGACGATCCATCTCAGCCTTGCAGCGATGCAGCCAGCGGGTGGTACGCGCGCAGGACTGCCTGGCATAAGCGTATTCGGCGGGATTTTCCACGCATTCGTCAAACGCCATCGCGATGGTCGAAGCCAGATGCGACTGAATCTGCATGCTTTCCTCCGGCCCCATGAAGATTTTATGCCCGTCGATGTGGGAGGAGAACGTTACGCCTTCTTCCCGGATGTTACGCAGCTTCGCGAGAGAGAACACCTGAAAGCCGCCGCTGTCTGTCAAAATCGGGCCGTCCCAGCGGGTAAAGCGGTGCAGACCGCCCAGTTGATAAACGGTTTCGTCCCCCGGACGCAAATGCAGGTGATACGTGTTGCAAAGCTGTACCTGGCATTTCAGCTCCTTTAAATCCAGCGCGGATACGGCGCCCTTGATTGCTCCGGCGGTCGCGACATTCATAAAGGCCGGGGTCTGAACCGTACCGTGTACGGTTTCAAACGAACCGCGGCGGGCTCGTCCCTGTGTGGCTTGTACTTTCAGCATATTTCATGTTTCCTTTTCTTTCTTCATTTTGCGGCTCTGTAGCGCTCGGCGTGCCTGTCTTTTACTGAATCAGCATGGCGTCGCGCATACCCACGGGAAGCAGGATTTCGCAATTTTTTCTTTCAAATTACAATTCGGTAACTTCTATCCAATAAACATCGCGTCGCCAAAGCTGAAAAAGCAGTATTTTTCCTGCACGGCGATCCGGTATGCGTTGAGGATATGCTCCCGTCCGGCCAAAGCGGATACCAGCATAATCAGGGTGCTTTCGGGCAGGTGGAAGTTCGTGATCAGGCCGTCCAGCACTTGAAACTCAAATCCGGGATAGATGAAAATATCCGTAAAGCCGTCGCTTTCTTTGATGCAGCCCTCTTTTTTTGCAACGGATTCGATCGTGCGGCAGCTGGTGGTGCCGACGGAAATGATTCTGCCGCCGTTCTTCTTCGTCTCGTTGATTAAATCGGCGGTTTCCTGCGGCAACCAGTAATGCTCCGAATGCATCTTGTGATCCGTGATCTTGTCTACGCTGACGGGCCGGAACGTGCCGAGGCCGACATGCAGCGTCACATACCCGATCTTGATTCCCTTCTCTCGGATTTTTCCCAGAAGCTCTTTGGTAAAATGCAGCCCGGCGGTGGGGGCGGCGGCAGAGCCAACCTCGCGGGAATAGACCGTTTGATAACGTTCCTTATCCTCAAGCTTCTTCTTAATGTAAGGCGGCAGGGGCATCTGGCCAATCTGATCGAGAACAGCATAGAAATTCCCCTGATAAGAGAATCTGACGAGACGGTTTCCACCCTCTATGATTTCCAGTACTTCGGCAGTCATGAGTCCGTCGCCAAAAGAAAAGCGATTTCTGGGCTTGGCCCGTTTGCCGGGGCCAGCCAATACCTCCCAAACGTCGTCCCCTTTCGCGGCCAGAAGCAAAAACTCTACCCTTGCCCCTGTTCCCTCTTTGATGCCGTATATTCTGGCGGGAAGAACGCGGGAATCGTTCAGGATCAGACAGTCGTTCGGATTCAGATAATCGATAATGTCATAAAAGTGCCGGTGCTGAATCTCACCGCTTTTCTTGTCCAAAATTAAAAGCCGGGAAGCGTCTCGCGGCTCAATGGGAGTTTGCGCAATCAGCTCCTCGGGCAGGTCAAAATCAAAGTCTTTTGTGCTTAAAGTGCTTTCCATTCTTACTCTCCTAAATTGGGTTCAGATTATTTTCGAATTCTATTATAAATAAATTGACAACCGATGGCAACCCGTGCTATGATAAAACAAGATAAAAATAAGAAGATAGAGGTGCGTCTTTCAAAAGTAGCGGGATGTAGGTTGCCAAAACCGACGAGAGCCTGTGAAAGGGAAAGTCGCCGAAGGGAATGCTTGGCAGGCATTCGCCTGGTTATGTCTGCGAACAGCAGCATGACTGTCATCATGAGATTATGGTGGAGAGCTATCACAGAGTGTCAGCAGGAATACTGCATCTGGAATGCTTTTTATTATATTTGATTGATGACCGGTTTTCAACCGGTTTTTTTATTTCTTATTCCATTTTCTTACATTAGGAGGAACATCCCATGAAACAGTATAAGGTTGGCATTATTGGAGCAACAGGTATGGTGGGACAGCGTTTTGCCACATTATTGGAAAACCACCCGTGGTTCCAGGTGACCGCGTTGGCCGCGAGTGCCCGTTCCGCGGGGAAAACATACCGCGAGGCCGTAGGCAAACGCTGGCTGATGTCTTCCCCCATGCCTGAGAAGATGGCCGATATGATTGTGCTTAACGCTGATACGGACGTAGAGAAAATCGCTTCTATGGTCGATTTCGTATTCTGCGCGGTCGATATGAAGAAAGAAGAAATCAAAGCGTTGGAAGAGGCCTATGCCAAGGCGGAATGCCCGGTCGTTTCGAACAACAGCGCACATCGCGGTACCCCCGATGTTCCCATGGTGGTTCCGGAGCTCAACCCCGAGCATACTGAAATCATTGCAGCGCAGAGAAAGCGCCTTGGAACAAAGCGCGGCTTTATCGCGGTAAAATCCAACTGCTCCCTGCAAAGCTACGTACCGGCTCTGCATCCTTTGATGGATTTCGGCGTTACAAAGGTTCTGGCCTGCACCTATCAGGCGATTTCCGGAGCGGGTAAGAATTTTGAATCCTGGCCCGAAATGATCGACAACGTGATCCCCTATATCGGCGGCGAGGAAGAGAAATCCGAGCAGGAGCCCATGAAGATTTGGGGCCACATTGAGGGCGACAAGATTGTCAACGCCACTTCCCCATCGATCACTGCTCAGTGCATCCGTGTACCGGTAACCGACGGCCATATTGCGGCGGTGTTCGCTTCCTTTGAAAAGAAGCCCGAAATCGAAGAGATTTTGAACCGCTGGAAGAACTTTTCCGGTGTGCCCCAGCAGCTCGAGCTGCCCAGCGCCCCGAAGCAGTTCCTTCACTACTTTGAAGAAAACGACCGTCCGCAGACAAAGCTGGACAGAAATCTGGAAGGCGGCATGGCGGTATCTGTTGGCCGTCTGCGTCCCGATAGCCAGTACGACATCAAATTTGTCTGCCTGTCCCACAACACTCTGCGCGGAGCCGCCGGCGGCGCTGTTCTGCTGGGCGAGCTGCTCTGTGCTCAGGGATATATGGACTAAGCATTTTTATCCGATTTCAGATTATTATTTATTATTATTATTTGTATAACAGGAGGTTGCTACTATGAAAAAGGCACCTTTTCTCGGCTCCGGTGTTGCGATTGTAACTCCTATGAATCAAGATGGCTCCGTCAACTATGAGATGCTGGGCCGCCTGATTGATTTTCAGATTGAAAACGGAACCGACGCGATCATCGCCTGCGGAACCACGGGCGAATCCGCCACATTGTCACATGAAGAGCACTGCGGTGTTCTGGAATACTCGATCAAGAAGGTCAATCACCGCGTTCCCGTGATCGCCGGCACCGGCAGTAATGACACGGCATACGCAATTGAGTTGGCTGTTGAGGCAAAGCGCTACGGAGCGGATGCTCAGCTGAGCGTAACCCCTTATTACAACAAGACCTCTCAGGCGGGACTGGTTCAGCATTTCACTCATATTGCAGACGCGACCGACTTGCCGATCATTCTGTACAATGTTCCCTCCCGCACCGGCTGCGGCATTCAGCCCGCCACCTATCTGGAGCTTTCCAAGCACCCCAACATTGTGGCGACGAAGGAAGCGAACGGGGATATTTCCGCTATTGCGCAGACGGCTGCTCTGTGCGGGGATAACCTGCACATCTATTCCGGCAACGACGACCAGACTCTGCCGATCCTCTCTTTGGGCGGCAAGGGGATCATCTCGGTGATTGCGAACATCTGCCCTGCTTTGATGCACAATATTTGCCAGAGCTTCTTTGACGGTGATATTGCAAAGAGCCGCGCGCTTTCTCTGGACTATCTCGATCTGATGAACGCCATGTTTATCGATGTGAACCCCATTCCGGTAAAGGAAGCTGTCAATCTGATCGGCTATGAAAGCGGCGAATGCCGCCTGCCCCTTGTGGCCATGAATGACGCAAACCGCGAAAAGATGGTTTCCGTGATGAAAAAGCATGGTCTGATCTGATCTTAAACACTGAACAAATCGTGATAATACTAAATTTCTAAGTGAAAAAGCAAAAAACGCTTTTTTCTGTCGCTGTCAGCGGCTCGCAAAAACATTTTGTGTTTTGGCAAGATTTCAGTATTACACGGCTTTCACGGCAGATTATGCTGTCGTCTGCCGTCCTGCGGCAGGAATGAAATCGCGGACAAAATCCGCGGTTTCATTTGGAAATAGTATTAATTTAAGAATGGAATGATAAAATGACTAGATTTATCATAAGCGGGTGCAACGGAAAAATGGGCAATCAGATTGCCGCAGGGCTGAAAACCCGCCCCAACTGCATCACAGTTGCGGGAATCGACGCTTTTACCGGTGTGGAGAAGGAATTTCCCGTATTCTCTACTGCGGGCGAGATCAGCTGCGAGGCGGATGTTCTGATTGATTTTTCCAACCCCTCTCTTCTCTCTTCCCTGCTGGAGCTGGGGCTTTCCCGTAAAATGCCCCTGGTCATCTGCACCACGGGCTATTCGAAGGATCAGGTGGCTCAAATCAAAAGAGCCGCCCAAAGCATCCCGATCTTTTACTCCGGCAATATGTCCCTTGGGGTGAATCTGCTGATCGAGCTTGCGAAAAAGGCCGCTTCCGTATTGTGGGGCCAGTTCGATGTGGAGATCATCGAAAAGCACCATAACCAGAAGGTCGACGCTCCCAGCGGTACCGCACTGATGATTGCAGACGCAATCTCTTCCGTAGTGGAAGAAGAACCCCATTACGAATATGATCGGCATTCTCAGCGCAAGAAGAGAAGCAAAACGGAAATCGGTCTGCATTCTGTTCGCGGCGGCACCATTGTTGGGGAACACGAGGTTCTGTTTGCCGGCCCCGACGAGATTTTGAGCATCACCCATTCGGCACAATCCAAAGAGATTTTCGCAACAGGCTCTATCAATGCCGCTCTGTTCCTAATCGGTAAGCCTGCGGGTTTATACAACATGAGCGACCTGCTGGCCGATCATAAGGAGGAATCATGATGCCAGGAGCGACCATTGCTTCGTCCAGTGAAATTACCCTGATCACTTTGCAGAATTGCTCGGCGAATATTTCCTTTTTGTCGGAGATATTCGAGAAGATCGCGGCGCTGGAAGTGAATGTCGATATGATTTCCCTCTCCCCCACACAAGGGGCCTTCACCTCCCTTTCGTTTACGATTGCGGATGAAGATTTGGGAAGAATGCTGCAATTCACCTCTGAGCTGCAGGCAAGGCATGAAATCAAAATGATTGTCAGCAGCGGTAACAGCAAAATTACCGTGAGCGATCAGCGGATGAAACATACCCCCGGTATTGCGGCCGCAGTGTTTGCCGCCGCTGCCCGCGTTTCGACCGATGTACGGATTATCACCACGTCGGAAGATGAAGTGTCTTTACTGGTTACCTTTGCGGATTACCCGGAAACACTGACTGCCATTGAGCAGGCGATGAGAGAACCACAGGATTAAATTGATTCGGGAGAAATCCTGATTTTAAAAAAGCACCTGAAGCTTCTGTTGAAGAAGCTTCAGGTGCTTTTTGTATGGTTCCATTTTCATTGAAAAATGACACAGGACTGTTTTTATTCAGAACGATGGATGCAGCAAGAATCCTTCTGCTATAGTATCCCTCTAATTTGGGAAAACTGAGTGCAGAGGAGGCGTTTACAGTGAATATGGGTTTTGATGCGGTTTATTACGAACCGGCTGCACTTCATTACGAATTGGGAAAAATGCTCCAGGCCAAATATGAAAGCCTGCCCTGGATCGAAATTGAGAGCCATAACCGGATACCGGAATTGACGGCTTCGGAAAATCGGGACTTCCCAAAGCTGAAACAGCATCTGATCATCGGCGTGAGAAAAACACATAAATATGTGCCCAATTATAAAGTTTCCGACTGGCTGGTACCGTATACCTCTTCGGGATGCAGAGCCATGTGTTTGTATTGCTACCTGGTATGCAATTATAATAAATGTGCCTATCTGCGCCTGTTCGTGAACCGTGAGCAAATGCTGGACAGAATCCTGAAAAAGGATGCCGAGGCTCCTGAGCTGCAGACCTTTGAAATCGGCAGCAACAGCGATTTGGTGCTGGAAAACACCATTACGGATAATCTGATTTACACCATCGAGCGTTTTGCGCGTGAGGGACGCGGGCACCTTACCTTCCCCTCCAAATTTGATATGGTAAAACCCTTGCTGAGACTTGACCACGGAGGAAAAACCATATTTCGCATGAGCGTCAATCCGCAGGAGATCATCCGCCGCATAGAGCTGGGGACATCGCCGCTGCGCGCACGTATCCACGCACTGAATGATATGGCAGAAGCAGGATATCCGGTGGGAATGCTGATCGCGCCAATCATCCTGGTGCCGGACTGGAAGCGCTTATATGGGGAACTAATCGAGCAGCTGGCGGAGGAACTGAGCCCGAAGGTGACGCAAAACGGTTTCATAGAAATCATACTGATGACTTACAGCTTCGTTCAAAATGCCATCAATACAGATGCGTTTCCCAATGGAGTGGAACTGTTTGATCGGGAGACGATGACCGGGCGCGGGCGCGGCAAATACTCTTACCGAAACGATATACGGGCAGAGACCGAGTCTTTTTTACGGGAAAAGCTGTCTCAAAAGCTGCCGAATATGCCGATTTTATATATTTCATAAACGGTTTGCGGTGGATGCCAATTACAACTTCACTTAATTTCATTATAACCGACCGCTAGGATTTGTGATCGATCAAGTGTATAAAAAGGGCCTCGCGTTTTCGCGTGGCCCTTTTTGCAAATTCCATTATAAATTGCTTTTCTCATTGCAAAAGTAAAGCTGAAGAACGTCCCTCTTCCCTGCTATCCGAATGCGTAAATAATAAGCGGGAATACATAAACTCCGGCCAGAACCGCGCAGAACAAAATCCGGTAGGCCCATAAAGCCAGCGGCTCCAGCGGCCTGAGGTAACGGTAGCCTCCCTTTCTCAAAAACAGCCAGAATCCCAGGAGAGCGAAAATACCCAAGACGGAGAGAAGAATACCAGGCTTCAGGCCCTGTGGCACAAATGTGATCGTTACCTTGTTTTCTCCCTGTTCCAGAGGAATGGCGATCATATCGCCAAACACCTGAGATGCTTCGGCTGATTTTTCTTCATTTACCTGAAAAGAATATCCCTTCTGGTACGAAAGAGGCAGCAGCAAATAAGGATGATTGCCTGAGGCCTGCACGGTTCCGGAAATACTGTTCCCATTTTGAGTCAGCTGTACCTTAGGCGCGGAAGCCTCGGCGGCGTCGAGTGTTTCCAGATTTATACCGAACACGCCGAACGATTTCGCATGGAAATCGCGAAGAACCGAAACGCGGATGTCTACGGTTTCATCGGTGAAGGTACCGAGATTGAGAAGTCCGTTTTCCTGCTGGGTCGGGTACTGATACGCCACCGTTTCGTCATTGACAGAAACACGCAGGCTTTTATAGGCCGGTTCCGTCAGATGATTGGTGACCTGATCAAAGCAGTCCAGATATAAAGTCTGCGTCCCTTCCACCAGGATGTGGTATTCCAGATCGCCGTCCTTTTCGGAATTTTCCCGCACCAGCTCCATCTGGGAACCGGTGTCGTACACAAACAGATTCGTTGTGGAGGACGGTTCATATTCCTCGGTCAGCTGTTCCTCTGAACCAAATACCTTTGTAAAGAGATACTGCTGAATTTCGCGGCGGGTCATGCTGGGCAGATCCTTTAGCTCACTGATATTGTCGGACTGAATAACGGTTCCAAAGGACATCAGCTCCTGATTCCTGACAAGAGCGTAGCGGTCATTTTGATAGAGGATATGATCGCGGTCGGTCGTTTCGTATTCCCGCTTGATGGTGTAGCGGTTTCCCCACAGGGCGTCCGTCAGTTCGGTGCCGCCGTGGGAACTGACCTCCATCCAGTAGGAGGAGTACCCCATCCGCTTCATCGCGAACATAAAGTCCTCGTCTGTCAGCGAGGTATAGTGATTGAGCGTTGGGTAATTGATCCCGCCCAGAAGATTGACATCAAAATACTTGTGTCCGTTTTTTACCCGGTACAGATCGGTGTCGTCTATTTTATCTTTCAGATCGAACACGGAGCTGTAAAAAGACACCGGGTTTGCCGCCGAGCCGATAAACACACTGCCGGAAAATACGGATTCACAGCAAGCCAGCAGTAAAAGGAATAAAGAGAAATATTTTTTGGTCAGATATTGATGCTGGTACAAATACAGAATCAAATAGTAGCACAGGATGGCCAGCACCGTAAACAGCAGAAAATAGAGTACTGCGTTTTCATCCAGCCAAAGAGTTCTGGTGTAGACACTCAAATCGCGGTAGCGGTAATACAGAAGAAGATATGCTACCAAAGACATGGAGGCAAAAAGGAAAATGCCAATGCCAATTCCCGGCCAATCCTGATGCAGGAAGCGCCCTTCCTCCCGATTCAGGTCGGAGATCGCCTTGGCCAGAAACAGCAGGCCGAGAAGAGCCGTCATATATCCGTACCGTGCCGGGAAAGCCTGATAGCTGCCGGTGTGCCACATTTTATTGATCGGTTCGACGAACAAAGGCACAACCAGGAGCACCCACAGAATCAGCAGACTGCGCATGTGAGAATCCCGCCAGCATTTGAGCGGGTTCAAACACGCCAGTGCGGCAAACACGCCCGCGCTGCAAAGCAGAATGGGCAGCGTGGTGTAAAAGCTGGTCAGCAGTGTGCCGGAGGAAATGCTTTCGATCAAACCGACGGTGCGGGCCGATGACAGATATTGAAACAGCGACGGCATCCAGACCACGCCGGTGGCCAGCAATGCGCAAATGGTAGAAATCCCCAGCAGAAGAACCGATTGTCTTCTCTCCTCCACTCTCTCCTGTGTCAGGCGCAGATAAATTCCGAACGCCAGAACTACAAATATAACGACCATATAGGTCAGGTAAAAATTCAGAACCATGATCGCCGCCAGACTCAGCGCGTAGCAAAGCGGTTTGCGCTGCCGGATCAGACGGTCCAGCCCGATCATCAGGATCGGAAACATCGCCATGACGTCAAGCCACACCATGTTCTGAAAATACAGCATGGTGTACCCGCCAAAGGCATACATGATTGACAGCGCCAGAATCTGCATGGAATTGAGATTGGAAAACCGGTGCCGGAAAAAGAGCGCTGCGGTAAACGAGCATAATGCCATTTTCAGCAGAACGAGAATGTTCGCAAACAGATACATCTGCTCTGCCGGAACAAACAGTACCAAGAAGGTAAACGGGCTCGACACAAAAAAGAAGAAAACGCCCAAAAAACTCATTCCGCCCGCATTCTGCGTGTTTAAGAGAAAATCGGCATTTCCCTTTAATATGTTTTGGAAATCGAGCAAAAAGGGAATGACCTGCTGCTTCATGTCGCACCAGGCCAGGGTCTGATTTTCGAAAGGATACAGGTCAAAGAGGAAGAACAGCAGCAATGTCAGTGCGGCGGTTGCAATCGGAGTGGGCCAGCAGCGACGTTTCATAGTTCCTCCCCCTCTCTGTTCTGAAAAATATCTCATTCAATACACCTTGTTTCTTCCCCTGCCTTTGGCAGGAGAAGAAACAGCAAAATAAAATCAATCCAGTTTGAAAAGCGGTATGCCTTTATTTTTGGAGAATCACCTTGTGGAATACCTTTTTGCCCTTTTTAATGATCACAAAGCCCTTTTCAAAATCAGCCGCTGTCAGCACATGCTCAACTGCGGTGATCTTCTGGTCATCCACCGAAACGCCGCCCTGCTGAATCAGTCTGCGGCCCTCGCCCTTGGACGGAATCAGACCTGCTTTGATCATTACTTCCAGAATGCCCATCGAACCGTCCGCTAAATCAGAAGCGGGAAACTCTGTGCTGGGCATGTTATCGGAATTTCTGCCGCCGCCGAACAGGGCCCGTGCGGCTTCCTGTGCTTTTGCGGCTTCCTCTTCCCCATGGATCAGCTTCGTCACCTCAAAGGCCAGCACTTCTTTTGCCTGATTCAGCTCGCTGCCGGTCATCGCCTCGTACTCCGCGATTTTAGAGAGCGGCAGGAAGGTCAGCAGCTTCATGCAGCGAACTACGTCCGCGTCATCCACATTGCGCCAGTACTGGTAGAAATCGAACGGAGAGGTTTTTTCGGGATCGAGCCACACGGCGCCCTTTTCCGTTTTGCCCATCTTTTTGCCCTCGCTGGTGGTGAGCAGCGTAAAGGTCATGCCGTAGGCTTCTTTGCTCTTCATGCGGCGGATCAGCTCTACGCCGCCGATGATATTGCTCCACTGGTCGTCTCCACCCATTTGCAGAATGCAGTTGTAGCGCTCGTTGAGCTCGAAAAAGTCGTAGCTCTGCATGATCATATAGTTCAGCTCGAAGAAAGAGAGTCCGCGCTCCAGGCGCTGCTTATAGCATTCCGCCGCCAGCATGCGGTTTACAGAAAAATGCACGCCGACCTTGCGCATAAATTCAATATAGTTCAGGTTCAACAGCCAGTCGCCGTTGTTTGCCATAATCGCCTTTCCTTCAGAAAAATCGATCAGGCGGGACATCTGCTTTTGAAAGCATGCGATATTGTGGTCAATATCCTCTTTCGTCAGCATTCTGCGCATGTCGCTCTTCCCGGATGGGTCGCCGATCATGCCGGTACCGCCGCCAAACAGCGCAATCGGCGTGTGGCCTGCCTTCTGCATATGCGCCATGACCATGATCTGAACGAAATGCCCTACGTGCAGGCTGTCCGCTGTTGGGTCAAAGCCAATGTAAAAAGCGATCTTGTCCTCATTGAGCAGCTGCTTTACCTTTTCCTCGTTTGTGATTTGGGCGATCATGCCCCTTGCTTCCAGTTCGTCAAATACTCCCATTTTCCATTTCCTCCAATTCAGTCTGCAAGGGGAAAATAAAAAGCCCCCTGCGTTTTTCTCCTGCAGAGGGCGGAAATTCCGCGGTACCACCTCAGTTTACC
>JAEXDU010000142.1 GCA_023401495.1 Bacillota bacterium | reverse complement strand
TATTCCTCCGGTTTTTCCGATCAGCTGTACTTTTCGCGGGTGTTCCGAAAGCTCAAAGGAGTTCCTCCCAGCAAATTTGCCGAGTCCGCACGAAAGGCGGAGAAGGAGTAATCATATGAACAATGCTAGTGACAAAATACAGGACTGGGTGCAGCAGGTGCAGGAGCACCGCACCGCCGGCTGGGATTCCCTGCCGGAAATCTATCTTTATATGGATCAGGTCATCAACTATATGGAGCGTCAGCTGCACCTGTTCGGGCGGGACGACGAAAGCGTGCTGCTGACTCCCAGCATGATCAATAACTATGTGAAAGACCGGGTTTTGCCGCGCCCCGATAAGAAAAAGTACACTCGCGAGCATCTGGCCATGCTGACGGTGGTCTGCCTGTTAAAGCAGGTGCTGTCGATTCAGGATATTTCGTCCGTGCTGAATTATGGCGCCGGGGAGGACTATCAAAAAGAGATTTACGAGAGCTTCCGGATCGCGCAGGAGCGGGAGCTGGCCGGGGTCTGCGAGCGGGTAGGACAGGCGGCCGGGCAGGGGGAAGAGGAGCTGCGCACACTGGCCTGCGCTCTGGCCGTTGAGGCTTCCGCCCGGCGAATTGCCGCGGAACGGATTTTAAGCGAGCTTTCCCGCTCAAAAGAAGAAACAGAGGAGAAACCGTCATGAAACAGCTGAGTCTTTTAAACCGTATTTCTACGGTTCTGAATTTTATTGTGATCGCTCTTGCCATTTTTTCGTGGCTGGCCAGCGGCTGGAACAATCCGACCGTCATGGCTACTTCTTTTGTCCTGATGTGCGTCTGCTTCTGGGCGTCCACGGCCGTGCTCATCACAGACAGCGTTCGGAGCGGCAGCTACCGGAACAAACACATGCGGGCTTCCTGCATCGTGCGCGATCTGTTCGCTCTGGTGGCTGCCTTTTTGCTGACGGTATATACCGTCGTCACCTATTTTATCGCGTGACAGCCGGTTGGTACGGCAGCGTCATAAAACTTGGGGATTTTCCAGGATTAAACTTTGTGGAGGTTTCAAATGATCATTGATAATAACCCGAAAGAATTAGAAGCAATGGAAGCATTTCATCGTGGGGAAAGACAAGAGGGATTGCGGTTACAGGAAGAGTTTGCTTCGGAGTTTCGGGAAGAGTATAAAAATAAAGATCACTGTCCATGCAAAAAAGCGTGCCGGTATCATGGGAACTGCAAAGAGTGCGTGGCCATTCACAGGGCGCACCAGGAGCATGTTCCCAATTGCATGCGGCCGATGATCAATCAAAAAATCAGGCTGCTGTCAGAACTCACCGAACATACCATTTCCTATGAAATTGAGCCGCCGAAAGAGATATTGAGAAAAGAATAGACTTCCGTTCATCGGGAGAATACATAGAAAGAGTAACGAGGAAGTGATGATATGCCCCCCAAGAACCGTTTTTCCTCTGTGCAAAGATAAGATGGAAATTGTGCAGAGGAGTGCAAAAGTAATGAATCGATTAGATATGCCGGACATTACGAGTGATACCATCAGGGCGATGGAGGATATGTCGTTTTTTACCCATTCTCTCATTTTTGATGACCTGCTGATTGTGGCGCAAAAAGAAACGAACTGCTTTGTGCTGAAAACGGAGGATGGGCTGATTGTTATGGATGCCATTTGGCCGGACCAAAGGGCTTTTGATGCCATCGTGGATGCAGTAAAAGAGGTAAAATGGAATCCGGATACCATTCAAAAGCTGGTTTTAACGCATGGTCATGTCGATCATACGGGATGTGGTAGGTGGTTTGTTGAACAATATCATGTTGACACATACCTCTCGAAAGAAGATGAGCTTTTCTGGAAGGAACATCCGGCAAAGCCGGACAGGCCCGAAACGTGGAAGGACTATGAGATTAGCCATTTTCTCAGGGATGGAGATACCATAACATTGGGGGAAAAGACGATCTATGTCTACAGTACACCCGGCCATACGCCCGGATGCCTCAGCTATCTATTCCCTGTAAAAGAAGACGGGGATATCCATATGGCAGCCTTATGGGGCGGCACGACGCCTCCATGGGACAAGGATGGGGTGAATCAATACCTGAAATCATTGGATTATTTCGCCGATGCGGCAATGCATAAAAATGTGGATGTGGTTTTAAGCAATCACACGGCGATCGACAATGGTTTGGAGCGTATCGCATACTCCAGAAAAAGATTATCCTATATGCCGAACATTTATATCATTGGGTCGAACGGAATCCAAAAGTATTTTCAGGTTTTTCGCACAATGAGTGATGAGATTCTCAAAAAATCAGAAAGATAATACGAAAAAAGAGTAACAGGGAATTTTTATTCCCTGTTACTCTTTTTATAGTGCGAAAACTCCCACTATGCCGGGAGTTCAAAAAAGCTTTCGCGTTGAGCAAAAATGCAAGCTAAACCTTATACACAATCCTGTTGATTGCGTTTTCAAAGCAACATAGGGGGCTTCCATGAAACGCGCAGGATTTGGTAGGGAGGGGCGCAGTCCCCTCCCGTATTGATCCTCTTCCGCACAAAGATTGCTTTCGATTTTCAGTTTGCTTACTGTGCGGGAGGAGGCAGGGGGTGAAAAGTGCCGTTGCAAGTGTAAGAAACCCCCGGATGTGCCGGGGGTTACGATTCGCCGCTTGTTTCAATTTTACCGTGAACGGTTTCAAATTCGGAAACACGTTTTTTAATGTATTGTTCAATCTCTTTGTTGGCGGAACGGCCTTCCGATTCTGCAATGTAGCGAAACTTTTGAAACAGTACACGATCTACCCGCAGGGTGTATCTCAATACTTTATCTTCCATAGTTCCTCCTGCACTTCACCAATTTGATGTTATTTTGATTCAATTATAGTGAAAATATTGCGTCATGACGAAAATGGTGGTAAAATGGTGAAAATGTGACGAATAAAAGATGGAGGAGAAAGGAATGCCGGATGATAAAACAATGTACTTTAAGATGTTTCACGCTTCAGAGAAAGCTCTTGCTT
>JAEXDU010000119.1 GCA_023401495.1 Bacillota bacterium | reverse complement strand
ATAAAGAATTTTTGAAAAATCGGAATCTTTGCGCGCATGAATTGCCCGGCCAGCAGCAAAATCCCAATCCAGCTGAGATCTACAAACACATCCCATAACGTCATAATGAAACCCCTCTCCAATCGTTTCGATCACTCGTGATAATAGGGCAGCTGCTCATCAAAGTGTGTTTTTCCGTTCCGATACCATGCAATCATGTGGCTGATTGTATTGGCCGCCTTGCTTTTTGCCGCAACGTCGGAATTGAATGCCTGATGAGGCTGCACATACACATTCCCCGTACGGTTGATCGCGTGATCCATCAGAACCTTCGCGGCGATCCGATCTTCTTCGTTCCATTTCCCGTGTCCGTTCAGCGCTTTTTCAAAGCCCTCTTCGTCACTGAACACGTCCAGACCGATTCCCAGAATCTTTCCGCTGTTGTACAAATCCAGCAGCGTGGATTCCGGAGCGATGTCGCCGCGAGTCACATTGACAAACACAAAGTTCTTTTGAAAAGAGGAAAGATACTCTTCGGAAAAGTAATTGACGTTATACAGCCTGCTGCCCGGCGAACGGGTCAGGTTCATCGCACAGACAACGATATCGCTGGTACGGGCCGCTTCCTCTTTGGTGACGAAATGCACACTTTCCCCATATTCCTGTTTCAGCTCTTCCTGACGAATATCCACAGCCTGTACGTTCAGACCGTTCCCCACCAAAAGATCGTAGATTCTGTGCCCGATTTTCCCCACGCCAAACACAGTGGCCGTGCGTTCCGGAACAAATTCCATAAAGGATTTTGCCTTATTCCGCTCAAAGGTCATGGTGTTTTCCGTGTAATGATTCAGGTAGCCGGCCGCAGCGTGCACCAGCTTTACCGCGGTTTGCGCCACAGAATTGACACAGTACTCCCGCAAAGAGGTGATGTTCAGAACCTCTGCGTACTGTTCAAAGTGGTCGTACCCGGCGCTTCTGGTAATCACGCTTTTTCCGCCGCTTTTTATGTACTCTTCCGGCAAAACCGAATGGGTTTTTGTCGTAATCAGTTCCGGCAGAACCAAGCCCGGGTGTGCCGCCACATAATCCTGCACATTGCTTGGGGTAATCAGATACTTTAAGTCTACCGGAAGCTTTCCCTGATGAATCGCGGCATCTGTCTGTTCCCTTAAATGCTCCGCCTCTGCGCCAAGCGCCTCAAAATGAATGACATCGTACTCTCCCAAAATGAAACCTCCCATCTTATCCGCGCCGGGGGTGTTTTTCAAACAATCCCCCGGCGCCAACAGCATGACTAAACTTTTTTTGCAACCCTGTTTTTAGATCTTTCCCAACCACCCCTTTTGCTTGTTTTCAAACCATTCGAACAGCAGAAGATCACCTTCTTTTCCCCGGCGAAGCCATTCGAAAAGATTGCCTGAATCTGTTCTTGCCAAAGGTCTTTGCAAGAAGAAGCTGCAGCGGTTCCGCAGTGTACAAAGCCTTCTCAAGATCACTTGCTGTAAAGCTTGAGTAAAAATTTGTAGAATACTCCTATATATTCAGTTTTTAAAGCCACACTATATCTTATAATCTTTATATTTTTTCATAAATATAAAACTTATGTTTTTATTTGGGTAAAGCTTCCCTTTTAAAATACAGCCACCAGTTTAATGGAATTTAGAGGAATACTTTTCGCCAAACATCGTTTCTATCTGAAGGATTTCGCTGTCATGAAAATGACGGACGCCCCGCATTTTATCCGTCAGATTTTGCGGCCACACTCCTAATTGTCTGGCTACGTCGCGCAGCTCCACATTTTTAATGATGGACTGCGTTTTGATCCACACCCCAAACGGGGTCAGGGGGCGTGAGTTTCGTTTTCTCATCACTCTCATCTCCTGTTTTATGATGTTTCTATAGCACTTTCCATGGACAGGATTTTTTTTGTATGATATGATGAAAGGTAATCAAAATTCTTATCCCGCTTTTTATGCGATTGGATAAGAGGTATCAAAATCCTACAACGCCTTTAGTATAATACGATATATCTTACAAGTCAAGACTAAAATACGATATTTCTTAAAATAGTGTGAAAAGAGAGATTGATGTATGAAAACAGAACCTTTGGAATATAACAGCAGTAAAATGTTGAAAAAGATCCTGAACGCAATCGAGCAAAGACGGATCTCGGAGAAAGAATGCCTCGTCAAAAGCCAGGTCAACACCAGTTTTTTATCCGACTGGAAAAACGGAAAAATCAAGTCACCGCCATTCGATAAGATATATCGTATAGCACGCTTTCTCAATTTGTCGCTCGACCTTCTTGCCGATAACAGCCCGCCTCCCAATCAGCTGCCGGAACCGGAAAAATTCCTTCTGAATGGCTTTCGTAAGCTCGACCAGTTAGAGCAACAGATCATTTTGGGGAAAATTTCGGAGATGCTGTATCAGAAAAAAAATTTCGAGGAGCAAAGTCCGGTCACGGGGCAAGTGGCTGGGGATCTATTTTCTGGTCCGGGTTGTACGGATGCGGTAACCACTGCGAAAAAGGATTAATTTTTTTGGAAAAGAATGGTTATTGATAACCGATTGCCAATGATGGTCAATGCATTCTCAAGCAGGCTGTTTTTCCCCATCTTACACAAGAGAGCAGACAAAAATAAAGCACGGCGGGAATCCTTTTCGCCAAAAAGGATTCCCGCTTATCCGTATCAAAAAAGGCTTGCCCGTTTGGGCAAGCCTTTTTTTCTGTTTTATTCCATTCAAATGTGTTGCGGATTATTCCTCACGGCCGCAGCATTTTTTATACTTTTTGCCGCTCCCGCAGGGGCAGGGATCGTTGCGGCCAACCTTCTTCCCGTTTACCACGGGGCGTTTTTCTTCGCTGCCGTCACCAGCGCCGGTCGCCATGGTGGGCTTTGCTACTTCTTCGCGCTTGGGCTCTTCTTTGGTCTGCAGACGCACCGTCAGCATCATGCGGGCTGTGTTCTCGCGAATCTGCGCGATCATCGCGTCGAACATATCGTAGCCTTCCATGCGGTACTCTACGACCGGGTCACGCTGAGCGTAGGCGCGCAGGCGAATACCGCGCTGCAGCTCTTCCATCGCGTCAATGTGATCCATCCACAGGGTATCGACATTTTTGAGCAGGATCACACGCTCCAGCTCACGCACGATTTCGGGGCCAAACTCCTGCTCGCGCTGCTCGTACATGCGGTTCGTAATCTTCAGCAGCTCGCTCTTCACATATTCGGGGTCAAGGTCCTCAAGCTCCTCCGGAGAGAAGTCGAGGTCGTTCGGCTGCAGCAGCCAGCCCATATAGTGGTCACGCAGTCCCTTGAAGTCCCAGTCGTCGTGCAGCTGGTCCTCCGGCAGGTAGCGCTTTACGTTGGTATCGATCGCCTGCTCGATCATCGTGATGATCTGGCCGCGGATATTTTCGCCGTTGAGCACCTGATCGCGCTGCTTGTAGATGACCTCGCGCTGACGGTTCATCACGTCGTCGTACTGCAGAACATTTTTGCGGATGCCGAAGTTGCGGCCTTCCACCTTGCGCTGGGCGCTTTCTATGGTCTTCGAAAGCATACCGGCCTCGATCGGCATATCCTCGTCGATGCCCAGGTTTTCCATCATGCTCTGGATGCGTTCGGAACCAAAGAGACGCAGGATATCGTCCTCCATCGAGATGACGAACTGGCTCTCGCCGGGGTCTCCCTGACGGCCCGAGCGTCCGCGCAGCTGGTTGTCGATACGGCGGGACTCATGGCGCTCCGTACCG
>JAEXDU010000041.1 GCA_023401495.1 Bacillota bacterium | reverse complement strand
TTTGGCCGACGCGGTAACTTACGCGATTCGTCGGGAGCATGCCACCGCCGTACTCGACATCGCGACCCTGACCGGCGCTGTCGTCAGCATGTTCGGCTTTACAACCGCCGGTTTGCTCTGCGACGATGAGAAAATGTGCGCTGATTTCCTGCGGGCGGCGGAGCTTTCGGATGAACAGTACTGGCGGCTGCCGATTTTCCCTGAGTACGAAAGGATGATCGACGGTAAGCTTTCCGACGTCAGCAACGTCAGCACGGACGGGTGCGGCACGATCACCGCGGGGCTTTTTATCCGCAGGTTTGCCGAGGGGCTGCCCTGGATGCACTTGGACATCGCCGGAACTGCCTGGACCGATCCGCCGCGCTGGGAATACCAGTCCAAAGGCGCCACGGGTGCGGGTGTTACGACGATCTATCATTTTTGCAGGCGATGGGGTGAGACGCACAGGAACAGCGAGAAATAAAGCGTCGGGAACCCAAACCCTTCTCTCCAGGCAGTTCTGCCGTGCCGGTTGTTTTCATTTTGCCCGTTTCCCGCTTTGAACTATTTTACAAAATGGGGCATGAAAAAACCGGAAGATATTGCCTTCCGGTTTTCTGATATCGCTGTATGGTTGTCAGCAGTCCGCGATTTGCAGAAGCAGTCCCGCTGTGCCAACATTATAATTGGAAAAGGCGAATCTCGCGTGCAAACTCTTCTCCAGTACGGCGGCAAGCGGAAGCCTGCGGTCGCCAAGCTGCAAATCAGCGAAGAGCCGTTCCTCAAATCCCCGCTCATCGCAGGTAAACAGCCGAACCGAAGGGATTTCCTCCAGAGTGTGCCGAAGCGTCGGATTGTTTGAACCGGGGGAAGGAACGATCAAAACCGTGTTTTTGTCCCGGTAGGAATCGCGAAGCTCGATCATCTCGTTGAGCAGGTGCTCGGTCGGCTCGGCGCCGGGCTGCAGAACCGCAAGAATCGTTGCGGGAGCTTGTGCTGCGAGAGCACTGAGCGGAACGCGCCCGCCATCCGGGGCCGTGAGCAGATATTCCCCTATCGGCATATGCCGCAGGCGGGAGGCAATCTGGCTTTCGCGCAGACGCACGGTTTTTTCTACGGTTTCGTTTGCAGAAAGGTGCACCGTTTCTGCTCGTAACAGAACGGAGCCGTCGATCTGCCGGTTCGCGGTCAGAATGCGGTATTCGCCTGGTGGAAGCTCCATCCGCAGCGCTTTGCCATTCCAGTTCGCGCTGCATTGGAGCGTTTGATAGACGCCGCATAGCCTTGCCACAGTAAAATGCTCGCCGTAGCGGAGCGATTCGCCGCCCGCGCTGTTCAGCAGCAGCACGGCGTTGTCGCTGTTTTCGGGTTGGCTCCAGTGGGGGTCGGCCCAAACGGAGCCGGTGTAAAACTGGGGCTGACCAAAGACCGGATCAAGCCGCGCGGGGATGCCGAGCGTGCGGCAAATGGCGACAAACAGGATGCTTTTGGAACGCTTGGAGCCGAAGCCCATTTGCAGTAGACCGCGCGGGTCGGCGGAAAGCACTTCGTAATCCGAATCGCAGCCGTTGATTCGCTCGTCGATCACCTTTTGAATCAGTGCGGGGGCTCGGCGGAATTCCTCCTTGGTTTCGGTGCTGAAAAAGTCTGTGAAAAATGCCCGGTAAGGGACAATCCGTTCGTTTTCGATCCGCGGGCAGAGTATATAATGCCGGAAGAGTTCCGCGTCGGTTTCCTGCTCGAACGGCTCTGCATAGCGCAGGTGTTCGTTTAGCACATCGGCGTTCAGGTCGGCCAAATCCTTTTCGCTCAGTGTTTCAAGCATGCGGACTTTCAGTTCCGACGGTTCGCCATCGCGCAGAAAGCGTTCTACCTCTTGCCGGTTGCCCCCTGCCTTTTGCAGAAAATCAAGGATTTCATTCTGAAATAAGGGGTACATCCGCGCTGTTTCTTCCGCTTTTTCGCGGACGAAATAACCGGCACATCTGCTTTCCCGCGCGGCCGCGACCTTCTTCAGTTTTTCCTGATGAATCCTGTCCGTTTCTTCAGACAGTGTAGACTCCGGGCGAATCATCCCTTCCGGCGGGAAGAAGTCGGCTTCCCATTCCTTTGGCAAATCATCGGCGGGCCGCAGGGTGACAGTCACGCTGCCGCTGGAGCGCAAATCTGCCCGCTGCCAGTCAAACAGGCTGCCGCGACTCGCGAACACCATCAAGCAGCCCTTCCCAGTTGTGAAAAACACCTGGCCGCTGTCGTTGGTGGAAAGAGCGGCAATCGGGTAAAGTTCTGCGCCGTTCGGAATCTGAAACTGTACCTGAGCGCCTGCGGCAGGCTGTCCGCTCTCGTCGAGTACCGTAACGGTCAGGATTGCTGTTTCCGCATAGGGGGCCAGATGATTGATTTCCGTCACGCAGCCTCTGCGCCCCGTGATTTCCCCGCCGGAAAGCAGGGGAGAAAACACCCGGGAGTGAACCAGCATTGCTTTGCTGGCCGCAAAGGTGAACCAGCCTTTGTCCAGCACGGGCTCCGGTTCGCACGCACCGAGGTAGTGCCAGCGCCCGTCCACCCACACTTCCACCCAGGCGTGGTTGTCGTCGCAGTGCGACCACCGCGGCACGTAGCACTGCCGCGCGGGAATCCCGGCGCTGCGAAAAGCGGTGACGGCCAGCGTCGATTCCTCCCCGCAGCGGCCGAAGCATCTGCGCACTACGGTCAGTGGCGAGGCCGTGCGGTCGTCCGTTGGCCGGTAGGTCGCCTGCTCAAAACACCAGTAGTTGATTTTCAATGCGGCTTCGGCCATGGATTTTCCGGAGATTCTCTCCCGCAGCTCGCGGTAAAATTCCTCCCGGCAGAATTCAATCGCCTCGTTATTGACGCGATAAGAGAGTATGTAATTTAAAAACAGATCGTCCGGAATCTGCTTTCCCCACGGGGTGTTTTTCCGCAGGAAAAGCGCGTGCCGCACGAATTTCAGCAGCAGTTCACCATTATAGCTTGCGACGTCGCTTGTAGGCAGGGACGCGATCAGAAACTTCATGCAGAAGAGTTCGTCTCCGTTCAGACCTTCCATCGATCCTAAAAAAGCGTTTGTGCGCGCTCCCATCCGTCGGACGGCCCGATGAAACGCCTGCTCGATAAAAGTTTGCTCCGCTTGATTCAGCATAGGTTTTCCTCTTTCCCTTCCGATTCGTTCAGTCCGCGCAGGCAAGGCTGCGCATCTTTTCAAATTCATTTGCATCAAGGATTTGGTAGTGATCCTCATGCGAGCCGGGCAGGCCGAAGTGGATTTCCGGGTTTCCCAAAGCGGAGGGATCAAGGCAAACCCGATGGGGGGAAATGTGGATCTGCGTGCAGCCGGTTTTAGAGACGATTTCCCGCACGTTGTGCGTGCGAATCCCGCCCCCGGGCAGGATTTCGATTCTGCCGTGCGCGTAGCGGATCATCTCGGCCACCGTGGCCGCTCCGTCAAAGACGGACGCGCGCTGTCCGCTGGTCAGAATTCTTGTTACGCCGAGCTCGCAGAGCAGATCAATTGCCGCCCGCCAGTCGGGAACGACGTCGATGGCTCGGTGAAATACAGTTTGTTTTTCACCTGCAAGGCGCAGAATTTCCCGGCAACGGCCCGCATCGACCGTGCCGTCCGCGTTCAGAAAGCCGAATACGATTCCGTCGGCGCCGTTTGCCAACAGCGACTCCGCGTCCAGCAGCGCAGTGCGGAATTCGGCAGCGGTGTAAAGAAAACCGGACTCCCGCGGGCGAACCATCGCCATGATGGGAAGCCCCGTCTCCGCCTTTGCAACTTTCAGTGTGCCAAGGGAGGGGGTCAGCCCACCCAAAGAGAGGTTGGAGTTCAGCTCCACGCGGTCCGCACCCGCTTTCTGCGCCTCAATCACGTCGTCTGCGGAGCCGCAGCAGGCTTCTACGATCAGTTTGGGCATGGATATATCCATCCTTTCCGTCTTTTTATGGGTCGAACAGTGCCGTCCCCAAAGTCCGGGAAGGGAAAACAGCACAGCCCGCTTTTTCACCCGATCTTTCCTTTTTGGTTGACTTTACCGCCCATATCTGCTATAACGAAATTATTAACATAAGTATAGTAAATCAGGGATAAATCATAATGATTCTATCGAAAAAACGGAAATAAATTTCTAATAAAGGAATTTGATTTTTGAAATTACTTGATTTCAATCACATGATGTTAATAATGAAAAGATCAGAACATCTGGCTGTTTGTGTGGCAGATAAAACAGTGGATGGTATGATTTCCAATGCAGAGAAAGGCGAATCGATGGCAAACACGAGCGGCAAGCTGGATAAATTTATCATGAAACGGCTGAACCAACGGCTGGTTTTTTCCATTATTCTGCGCGGCGGCTCCGTTTCGCGGCAGCAGATTGCGGCGCAGAGCCGCATGAGTCAGATGTCGGTCGGGCGGATCATAGAGGAGCTGGAGAAACTCGGAATTGTGGCGGAAGAAAACGGAGATGAATCGGATGTGGGGCCGGGCCGCAGGGCAAAACGGCTTCGGGTTTCTTCCAATGTTTTTCTGTGCGTCGGGGTCGAGATGCACCGCGACGGCATCAATGTCGGCATCATCAACCTTCACGGCCGGGTTCTGCGGCAGATTCAGCACCATAAGGATCTGAGCGCCTGCCCGCCCGGGGATGTGATCGCTCTCATCGGCACCTTGATCGGCCGGATTCTTTCCGAAAACCCGGACCTGTCTGTGGAGCCTTTTGTCGGCATCGCGTGCCCGGGGCTGATTGCAGATGGGGTGATCCGTTTTTCGTCGCAGCTGAAATGGAAAAATGTAGAGATTCTTTCAGCGCTGCAAAAGCAGACGGGAATCCGGAATATCTTTATTGAAAACGAGGTCAAAGCCCGCGCGGTGGCCGAAGACCTGTTCGGGGTCGGCAGGGATTATGAGCGCAGCATTGTGCTGAGCATCGGTTCCGGTGTCGGTTCGGCAGCCGTATTCTGCCACGAGCTGTACCGCGGCAAGCTGAATATGGCCGGTGAAATCGGGCATATCTGCGTCAGCCCCGGGGGGAATATGTGCGAATGCGGGCGCAGAGGGTGTCTTCAGACCTACATTGCCGACTGGGCGATCCTGCGGGAGGCCAGAACGGTGCGCGAAGACATCACGATGCAGGGTCTGCTCGAGGCGAACGCGAATGAGGAGCCCTGGGCAATCAATCTGATGAACCGGGTTCTGGAATACGTTTCGATCGCCATCAGTATTCTGGCGAACACATACGCTCCGGATGTTATCATCCTGTGCGGAAGGCTTATTGAAGAGTACAGCATGCTGAGGGACCTGATTTTGAAAAATTACAAAAGGGAGATCAGCGATTACGTGCTGAGTTCCTTTGATTTAAAAGCCTCTGATTTCGATTCGGACGGCACTTTGGTAGGGGCGGGCACGCTTGCCGCCTATCGGCTGCTCGACGAGATTTTGTAGGCATTTCCCCGGCGGAGCCGGAAACGGGGCGCGATGCCCCTGAACAAATAAACAGCCGGGGCCAATGGCGGTGACCGAAAAGAGTTTTCTGGGAGAGAAGCGCCGTTTGTCCTGTGGAAAAGGTGGATGCGATGTATTATCTTGGAATCGATCTTGGAGGCACAAACATCGCGGCGGGCGTTGTCGATAGTGATGCCCGGCTGATTGCGAAGGCCAGCCGAAAGACACAGGTTTTGCTTGGCCCGGAAGGGATTTGCCGGCAGATGGCCGAGGCCGCCGGTGAAGCGATGAAAAAGGCCGGTGTTTCGGAACAGGATGTCTGCGGGATCGGCGTCGGGACGCCCGGTACGGTAGAGCGGGACTCCGGAATCGTGCGGTTTTCGAGCAACCTGAATTTTAAAGATGTCAATCTGCGGGAACTGATGGAGCGGCAGGCGGGAAAACCTGTCCGCGTTGAGAACGACGCGAACGCGGCGGCGTATGGGGAATACCGCGCCGGCGTGCTGAAAGGGGCGAAAAACGCCATCGCCATCACGCTGGGAACGGGAATCGGCAGCGGCATTCTCATCGGCGGAAAAATCTATGCGGCAAGCAACTCGGCCGGCGGGGAATTCGGGCACACGGTTATCGCGTTTGACGGCCGCCCGTGCCCTTGCGGGCGGTGCGGCTGCTGGGAAACCTATGCTTCCGCAACCGGACTCATTCTTACGACAAAAGAGATGATGCGCGAGGGCAGCCGGGATTCCCTTTTGTGGCAGCTCGCGGACGGAAATCTGGAAAACGTAAACAGCCGGATGGCCTTTACCGCGATGCGTGCGGGGGATCCCCTGGGGAAAGCGGTCGTAGATCGGTATATCGCGCATTTGGGATGCGGGCTTGTCAACTGCATCAATATTTTTCAGCCGGATATCCTGTGCATCGGCGGGGGAATCAGCGGCGAGGGGGAAGCTCTGCTGCGTCCCCTGATGGAATATGTGGACAAAGAAGCAAACCCGATGAATGTGGGGAATAAAACGCTGCTCTGCCTCGCAAAGCTCGGCAACGACGCCGGAATCATCGGCGCGGCGCTGACGGGGGAGCAGGAACCGTAACAGAACATCAGCAAACGGAGGGACAGTAGCCTTGAAAATTCTGCAAACATCCAATTATGAGGAGATGAGCCGCAAAGCGGCAAACATTCTGGCGGCGCAGGTGACCCTGTTTCCGCAGAGTGTGCTGGGGCTTGCGACAGGCGCTACGCCGCTCGGCATCTACCGGGAGCTTCTTCGCCGGTACGAAACGGGGGAACTCGATTTTTCCGGGGTCCGCAGCGTCAATCTGGATGAATACTGCGGGCTTTCCGCCAAGGACCCGAATAGCTACCGGGAATATATGAGAAAGAACCTGTTCAGCCACATCAATATCCGGCCGGAAAACGTACATATTCCCGACGGAATGGCTGCGGACGCACAAGAGGAATGCCGGCGCTACGACGAGCTGATCTCCGCATTGGGCGGGATCGATCTGCAGCTTCTCGGCCTTGGAATGACGGGGCACATCGGCTTTAACGAGCCGAACGATTCTTTTGACCGGCACACGCACAAGGTGCTCCTCAGCGAAAGGACGATCGCGGCGAACGCCCGCCAGTTCCGCAGCATCGACGAGGTGCCGCGCACGGCGTTTACGATGGGGATAGGGGCGATTATGCAGGCGAAAAGAATCCTGCTGGTGGTCAGCGGCAGACATAAGGCGGCCATTCTAAAAGAAGCGCTGTTCGGCCCGGTCACGCCGCGGGTGCCGGCGTCGATTCTGCAGTTCCATCCGGACGTCACCGTCGTTGCGGATGAGGATGCGCTGAGTCTTTCGGCCGGGCTGTGGAACGGGCAGAAGGAGGAAGGACTGTGACGGCGCCGGATCGGCTGGCGGGATTTTTAAACGACCGCTTCGGCCTGTTCCTCCATTTCGGGCTGTACTCGATCCCCGCGCGCGGCGAGTGGGTGCAGAGCAACGAGCGGATCACCGCCGAGGAATACCGCCGGTATTTCGAGCAGTTCAACCCCAGGGAATACCGCCCGCGGGAATGGGCAAAGCTCGCGAAGGAATGCGGCATGCGGTACGCGGTGATGACCGCGAAGCACCACGATGGATTCTGCCTGTTCGATTCCAGGCTGACCGATTTCAAATCCACAAACACTCCCGCCGGGCGCGATTTGATCCGCGAATATGTAGAGGCGTTCCGCGCGGAAGGAATCCGGGTTGGCTTGTATTATTCTCTGCTCGACTGGCATCATCCGGATTACCCTGCCTACGGCGACAAACAGCACCCGATGCGGGATGAGGAAGCGTACCGCGGAATCCCGCAGGATTTTTCAAATTATCTGCGGTACTTTCACGGGCAGGTACGGGAGCTGCTGACGAATTATGGGAAAATAGATTTGATGTGGTTCGATTTTTCCTATCAGGATTCCGTCAATGACATGACGGGCGAGAAGTGGGGCGCGACGGAATTGCTCCGCATGATCCGTTCGCTCCAGCCGGACATTGTGCTCAACGACCGGATGGGTGGGCACACCGGCTCGATTCACCCCACCCTGCAGTACGGCGACTTCGTTTCGCCGGAGCAGTACCTGCCCCCGAAGGGGATGACGGATGAAAACGGCAGCCCGATTCCATGGGAAGCGTGCATCACCCTGAACGATCACTGGGGCTACTGCGCGGCGGATCGAAATTACAAGCAGCCCAAGGAAATCATTCGCGCGCTCGTGGAATGCGTCAGCAAAAACGGAAACCTGATTGTGAATGTGGGCCCGGATGCACAGGGTGTGATTCCGGAGCCTGCCGCAGACATTCTGCGCAGGGTCGGGGTGTGGATGCGGAAAAATGGTGAAAGCATTATAGGCTGTCGTGCGGCGGAATACGAAAAGCCGGAGTGGGGCAGATTTACCAAGGGCCGGGATCGGCTGTATGCGCATATTTATGACAGGGGAATCGGTCCGGTGATCCTGCAGGGCATGGCGGGCAAAATCCGCTCAGCACGCTTTCTGTGTGATGGGTCGGAGGTCAGCGTTGCCCGGCCGTGGAACCAGCCGGACAATGACTCGGATGCGTTTCTGAATCTGCCCAGCGGCCCTCTGCCGGACGAATGCGACACCGTTGTTGTGCTGGAACTGGAAAAAGGATGAGTTCATTTGCAGAGGAGGGAATCAGCTTGATTTTAAAAAATGCAAAGCTCTTTAACGACAGTTTTGAGATCATACGGGCCGATGTCGAGACAGACGGGGATAAAATCGTGCGGATCGGCCCCGAACTGACCGGGACAGAGCACGGTATCGACCTGAGAGGATGCCTGATCCTCCCGGGTCTTGTGGATATCCACATCCACGGCTGTGCGGGGGCGGATACTTTCGACGGTACGCGGGATTCTATCGCAAGCATGTCCGCGCATCTGGTGAAAAAGGGAGTGACCGCCTTCTGCCCGACCACCATGACGGGCAGTTCTGAACAGATCGCCGCCGCGCTTTCCGCTGTTCGGGATTGTATGGATCGCCCGCCGCAGGGCGCGGCCGTTCTCGGCGCGCATATGGAAGGGCCCTATCTCTCCTCGGGGAAAAAGGGCGCACAGCGGGGTGATGCGCTCCGTTCGCCGGATTTTGCGGAATTCCTGCGGCTCTATCATGGCTGCGGCGGTGCCATCCGCCTAGTGGACGTTGCCCCGGAATGCGAAAATGCACATGATTTTATCACCCGGGCCTCCGAGTTCTGCACGGTGTCCGTTGCTCATTCCGAAGCGGACTATGATACGGCGATGCAGGGCTTCCAGTGGGGGATCACCCACGCAACGCATCTGTTCAACGCGATGACGGGCTTTCACCATCGGCAGCCCGGGATCGTTGGGGCTGTGTTCGATTCCCCGGATGTCCGCGCGGAGCTGATCTGCGACGGGCTGCATATCCATCCGGCGGTACTGCGCACGGCCTTCCGTCTGCTGGGGGAGAAGCGGAGCATCATCGTCAGCGATTCCATGCGTGCGGCGGGCCTGCCGGACGGGGAATCGGAGCTGGGAGGGCAGAAAGTTTTCCTCAAAAATGGAGAGGCCCGCCTGGCGGATGGAACGATTGCGGGTTCCACGACAAACCTGCTGGACGAAATCCGAAACCTGGTCCGCTTCGGCATTCCGCTTCGGCAGATTGTGCGGTCGGCCACGATCAATCCTGCCGCCGCAATTGGAATGGACGGCGAGATCGGCTCGATCCGGGAAGGAAAACGGGCGGATTTTACCGTCTTGGACGAAGCGCTTGATCTGCGGCTGGTTGTTGTCCGCGGAAAAGTTGCTTATGAAGCGCCGCCTGCAGGCTCTTTTTAGGCCCTGCGGGCAATCTGAAACAGAAAATATGAGATTTTGATGAACACAGATGGGAGACAAAGTAATGGGGAATACAGACAAGTTTGAAATGATAGCCGATGTGTATGACACTCCGGAAAGAATCGAAATCGCAAAAGCGTCGGCAGATGCCATCCGCGAATATTTGGTTGATTCCAAAGAGAAAGATGCCATTGATTTTGGGTGCGGAACCGGTCTTGTAGGAATGAACCTGTTGAACGATTTTAGTTCTGTGCTTTTTCTGGATGCGTCACAAAACATGATTCATCAGATCAAGCAGAAAATTTCCGATTCGAATATTCAGAATGCGGATACCTTATGCTTTGACTTTGAAAAAGACAGCCTTTCGGATTTAAAGGCAGATTATATTTTTATGGTTCAGGTTTTGCTCCATATTAGCGATGTGGAATTGGTTTTATCAAGATTGTATCAGGTCCTGAAAGAGGGCGGGCATTTACTGATTGTAGATTTTGATCAAAACGAAAAAGTGGTTTCAGAGATGGTCCATAACGGATTTGATCAGGCAGAGTTGGCGGATCGTATGACCCAAATAGGATACAAAGGAATTCAATCGAGAACATTTTATACCGGCAGTAAAATGTTCATGGGTCAGGACGCCTCTTTGTTCATTCTGGATTCTCAGAAATAGAGTCAGATATAAAATCATGAAACGGGCGGCACCGCAGGTCTGCCTTTGTATGCAGGTAAGGTCATAACAAAGAAAGCTGCCAAGGGCCGATATGCTTTTAAAGATTTTTGTGTCTGTAATACAACTCAAAGATCAAGTACCCTTTCAATATCAAATCCAATTGTAAGAGCTATGTTTTTCAGAAAATGAAAAGCATAGCTCTTTTTTTAGAGAAATTTTTATAATAATATGGTGATTATTGTTGAAAAATGTGGTATTTTTAATAATATCATAAAAGGAAAGTCGGTGTATTCTATGGTAGGAACGAAAGTTGTGATTGTCGATGACTCCTCTTTCTCAGTGGCATTTATGAAAAGCATACTGCAGGAAAATGGGTTTGAAGTGGTTGGATCGGCCGGAACATTGGAAGAGGTCAAAGAGGTGGTGAAAGAAACGAAACCCTCTTTGGTAACGATGGATATGACACTTCCCGGTACGGATGGCTTTGAATGTATTCGTGCCGTTCATGAAATTGATGAAAGCATTAAAGTGATCGTGGTAAGTTCCATGATGGACGACGAAATCGTGAAAGAAGCAAAGCATCACAACGTATCTGCATATGTACAAAAGCCTGTTGATGCGGATGAACTGATGACAGCCATCAATAGAGTGATGGCTTCTGAAGAGCTATACGAGCTTTTGCAAAAGGAATACTTTTCGGTATTTAAAGAAGCTCTGCTGGATGGATTGAACCGAATGACAAAGACTCTTCTTACCTATAAGGAGGAATATTCGGATAAAAAAGAGTACCAATCGGAAGGCATGACGATTATCATTGGGATCATCGGCAAATTTTCCGGCAGGATGTTATTTGATTTATCCAAAGAAGCCGCAAATAAAATGGCGGCTGCGATGATCAGAAAGGAACCGGTCGATCAGGATGAAATGATAGCTGCGCTTGGCGAATTTGCAAATATCGTATCCGGAAATGCATGCTCCATATTGAATCGAAAGAATAAGGCGTTTGGCCTGCGTGTGGCTCCGCCGACTATTTTACATGGGGACAGTGTTCTGATATCCGCTCCGAGTTTTCCCACAACGACCGCAATTGCAGATACTGTGTTTGGCGGATTGCTGCTGAACGTTGGTTTCCAAAGGGGGGATGAAAAGTGGATGTAAGACATGTAAATCCCTTCATTGAGTCCTTTACAACGGTCATGCCCCAGCTTGGATTCGGCAATATACAGAGGGGGAATTTGAGCGTCAAGGGGCAGGAATTAACTTATTCAGGGGTCATCATTATTGTCGGTATCGTGGGAGCCATAAAAGGCAACGTGGTTTACTGTATCGATATGGAAGCTGCGAAAAAAATAGCGTCCACTATGATGATGGGGATGCCTGTCGATACACTGGATGAAATGTCGCGAAGCGCCTTATCGGAACTGACCAATATGCTGACGGCCAATGCTGCCACCAGTTTTTTCAATGCGGGAATCACAATGGATATTTCTACTCCCACATTGCTTTATGGCGAAAATATCTCTGTTAAGATGAGTTCGAATCAGGTTTTATGTATTCAGCTGCTTGCTGATGAATATCCAGTTGAAATCAATATCGCTTTTGAAAACTAAGAGATCTGCTTCTTTGGTTTGCAAAATGGATATTAACTCACGAGATCATATCATTGTCTTCTCCTAGGGCGTCAAGGGACAAAAACGCTGCGGGAGAAAACCGAGGAATCACTGAATCTATCTGTACTGGATTAGTACGGTAAAATGCCGCGGATAGTTATTTTGCTATTCGCGGCATATATTTTACAGCGCGTAAATCCTGGCTGAAATATGGCATATTCCATGCGGCCTTCCATCGAAACCATGCTACACCATTTGGTTCAAAGCCACATATGATAACAAGAATACACAATTTTAAGGAGAATGATAGAGAATGTCCACTCAGTCAGAATCTTCAGCAGCGAATGATTTTAATGATATCGATCATGCTTCCTCACCGGAAATACCGAACCAAATCGATGTGGAATTTGAAAGCCTGATGGAGTTTATGGAAGGAAAAGACGTTTCTCAAATGACAGAGGCCATCAAACGAAATTTAAAGCATTTCAGCACAACAAATAACCGGGTATACAATAACACGGTCAACTTTATTAATGAGCATAAGCTCTGGGGGACTTATTACCCGGAGCAGGAAGATTATGAGCTGGCAGAAAACAGAGCCCATGCCTTTGTGGAACACAGGGAGGATTTCAAATGGCTTTATCAAATCCTGAACGACTATCGCTCCAAACGGATACTCGTCAATATTCTTTATTACTGGCTTATGTCAGACCCCAAAAGAATCGATCAGATATATGATAAAACCTTTTCCCAGTATTTCGATCTTGATATTGTAAAATGCAGCAAAGATGAGGTCTTTGTAGATGTCGGAGGATTTATCGGAGATACCCTCGTCAGTTATATCAAAACTTTCGGAAATGACTGCTATAAAAAACTGTATTGCTACGAGATAGCGCCCGCAAATATTGAATATATCGAAAAGAATATCGAGCTTTTCCATATTGATCATGTTGAGATCAAAGAAAAAGGCGCGAGCGACAGAAATGGTACGATGTATCTTTCTTCCAACGAGCTGTCCTCTATCAATCAGCTTTCTGAAAGCGGAGAGATGACCGTCCCTATTGTAAAAATAGATGATGATATTAAGGAAGACGTAACCTTCATCAAAATGGATATTGAAGGCGGGGAAGAAAAAGCCCTTTTGGGCTGTCTGGAAAAAATAAAGAAAAATCATCCGAAGCTCGCGTTAAGCGTGTATCATAACCACAAAGACCTCTGGAAACTGACACGCATGATTTATGAAGCCGACCCGTCATACCATTTTTATTTGCGTTACTACGGGTCGCCGGTGTTTCCCACCGAATATATTCTGTACGCAGTTTAGGCAACCCCTTTGCCGTGAAAAGAAGCAGAGAATAAATGCTTCAACTGCTTTAAGGCCCTGTTACTTCCCCATAATCATCAAGCGGATGCAAGTGGCGTAAAAAGAACGAAATAGCATCACAACAGTACGAAAATATTTTGATCAAATTTATTGACCGCATCGGTTTATAGTGCTATGTTTAGCGTTATAAACCGATGCGGTCAATCGTGTTTGGAAGGTGAATGGATTTGGAACGATTTTTTCGTTTGTCGGAAGAAAAACAGAATAGTATCATTGATGCTGCGCTCAAAGCCTTTGGCATCAATGGATATAAAAAAACTTCCGTCAGTGATATCGCTGCCGAGGCGGGGATTTCAAAGGCGATGGTATTCCATTATTTTGGCACAAAAAGGCATGATACCTGTACCTGGTCGAGCTGTGCGGCAGAACGATGATGGCTGAGATCGGTCATCATTTCGATAACAGCGTTACGGATTTTTTTGACAGAATGAAGATATCGTCGGACATTGAATTTTCGGTGATGAAACAGCATGCTGCGATGCCTGCCTTTTTAGCCAGCATGTATTTTGAAAACGAAGAAGAAGTAAAGGCTGATATCAAGAATATCATCGACGGCGGGGAAGACTTTAGAAATAGAATCGTTCTTGTGGCAGTAGCCGGCGGTAAAGGCGCGAATCTGGGGGAGCTGTCAAAGATAGAGAGGATTCAGATTCCAGAGGGCTTCTGTGTCACCACCGATGCCTATGTCCGCTCTGTAGAGAGCAGCGATGGATTCAATGCTTTGCTGGGGAGCTGCCAGCCCTCAGCGCCGGGGAGCTGGAAAAAGTAAGCGAGATGAGCGGGAAAATCCGCAGATTGATTGAAACCCTCCCAATTCCAGCGGAGCTGGAAGAAGAGATAACGACATTTCCTGAAAAGTTCGGAGAGAAGAACGCTTATGCGGTTCGTTCCAGCGCAACTGCGGAGGATTTGCCGACCGCTTCTTTTGCGGGGCAGCAGGATACTTA
>JAEXDU010000020.1 GCA_023401495.1 Bacillota bacterium | reverse complement strand
CCTCTACCTCCGCAGCACGGCGCGGCCCCAAAAGGCGCAGCATGGCGCGCTCGCTTTCAAAAGAAAATTGTTCCGGCACCAGAAGCATCAGCTTCTGTTCCGCCTGCCCGGCCAGCCGGTGCAGCTCTTGCCGGACAAAATGTGTTTTTCCGCTCCCGGAGCGCCCGAACAGCAGATGAAGCAACCCAATCCCCCATTTCGTAAAGTGCGGCCTGTTTACAAGCGACACCTCATTTCATTATTTTTTATGTGCTCGCCACACAGAATTTTCTGCTGGCACAGGGCTTGCCCCTCAGGTCGGGGCAGGCCCTTCCTTTCTTGCGAAAAGAAAGGAAGCAAAGATTCGCCAAAGGACACCTTTGGAATCCGTTCGGGGAACGGTTCCTGAGAACGCCAACGAAAGCTACCAGTAAGGCGCTCCACTGAAAATGCCCACTCTCCGAATTTCATCTAAAAACAAGCTTTGTAATCTCGTCTGTCGGCGGGCATTTTCAGAGCGCTCTCGTCGGCTCGCAGGGGGTGTACCCGGCAGATTCCCGTAAAACCGTTTCCGCGTGGAATGGGGCAATTTACTCTGTTCGCTTTCCCGCGACGTGCGTGCAGGCTCAGCCTGCCGTGAGGTTATTATATCATCCGTGATTACACCAGCTTATCCCCCCATCCAGATAATCGGAATTGCAAGCTGATGATTCAATGTTCTCTCAGGCATCGAAAGCTTTGCTTTCGCTTATGCCGTGAGGCCATTATAGCATAAAAGAGCCTTGAAAAAAAGCGTGCGAAAGATTGTAAACCGCTCACGCCGAAAGAATTCCGAAGCTTTCATTTGGAACAGTTCATTCACTGTTGACAAAATCTTTGGAACGCAGTAAGGTACAAATGGTACTTCCACGATTTACCAAACAGCGGATACCCGGGAACCTTTTTCGACGCAGCAGCTCTTTCAGTTAGATTCAGCTAACTTAAAAAGGGCGATTCGCTCCTGCCGTATCTGCCCTGAGTAAAAATCGGCAAACGAACTTCCGCGCGGCCAGATTGATTCGGCAGCCGCATTGGGAAAGGAGAAGCAATATGAGACATGAAGAAATCAAAACAGCTTATCAATCTTTGGGCAAAGAGGCCACTCTGTATGACGGGATGATCACTTGCTCTACTCTGCCCGGCAAGCTGATCTGCGGGCTGGTATGGAAGATGAACAAGCCCCGGAATGATCACTATCTGGACCTGGCCCTCTCAGGTATATCGGAGGATTTCTCCGGCAGGATGCTGGAGGTTCCGGTGGGAACCGGCGTTCTGACCATGCCGGTGTACCGGACTCTGCCCAAAGCGGACATCACCTGTCTGGACTATTCCACGGCCATGATGGAAACCGCACAGCGCCGGGCCACCACGGCCGGGCTTTCCAACGTTCATTTTATGCAGGGCGATGTAGGGAACCTCCCGTTCAGCGACAACACCTTTGATCTCGTGCTCTCCCTGAACGGATTTCACGCATTCCCCTCAAAGGAAGCGGCCTACCGCGAAACCTTTCGGGTGCTAAAGCCCGGCGGAATCTTCTGCGGATGCTTTTATATTCAGGGCGAACAAAGCCGAACCGACTGGTTCATTGAGAAGCTGTATGTACCGAAGGGCTTCTTCACTCCGCCGTTTGAAACCGCAGCCAGCCTTGAAAACAGGCTAAAGCAAAAATACGCCGAGGTAACGGTAAATGTGGTCGGCTCCATGGGCTGCTTTTGCTGTGTCAAAGGACCGGAAGAAACGATTGCGGACAAATCATGAAAATTCAGATGGATTCCTTACTTTTTATCTGAAATAGAACGACAAAAAGCATTCCCTGAGCAGCTAACTGCAAAGGGAATGCTTTTTTTGAAGGAATCCGGCAAACCGAGATTTCCGATCGATGCGATTCGCCGGATTTCCGAAGGGTCTGTCCTTTATTTTCCGGCTGCCCAGTTTTTGAATTGTTCGTACAGCTCGAGTGATTTAAAGCGGATTTCGTATTGCCCAGTTACGATCTCCATCTGCTGTGGGTTCAGCACATCGTCAAGCTCTTCTTTTTCTTCAGCGGCGGGCAGGCACATGGGCGGGAACATCACGCACCACCAGTTTTTTCCCTGCGCCTGACCGATTGTCACGCGCAGCGCATCGTAGGTGCCGGCCGGCAGCGTAACCTGCTGATAATGCCGCGTGGTAAAATAGATGTTTTCCAGCTCGACATCCACCGGGTACTGATACCCGCGCTGTGCGATTTCCTCTGCGGCCGCGGCCTTAAGCCGGGGCATATTCTGCCGCACTACCTGTTCCGCTTCCCTGCGGTCGGTAACGCCGTCGAGCATTCCGGCAGATTCGGTTAAAATGCGGTTGCGTACATAGAGCTTGAGTTCCTGATCCTCGGATGTATCGGAATTGGCCAGCACATGCAGGCGCAAAACATGGTTCGGAATATCTTCACATTGCCGTGCAAAGGAAAAAAATGAAGTAAAGGAGCAGGCAACAGTAAGTACAAACGCGATGATCAGCGCTTTTTCTATGTTCTTTAATTTCAGAGAACTCTGAGTGGTATTCAAAAGGGTCATCTCCTTCTTTATGTTAACCAAAGGATTGTCCTCTTTTTTTCAATTTATACGCACGAACCAAGAAAAAAAACAAAAAATAGTATCTTTCCCCACCTTTTAGGGGAAAGATACCTAACATAGATTTTTTATTCAGCGCCGACCGGCTCGCAGACAAAAACATGACGGTATTTTTTTCGCAGTTCTTCCCGGCACTGCTCCGCCGTTACACGCTCCGAAAAAATACCGAACACCGCCGAGCCGCTCCCGGTCATGCAGGCGCCAAGCGCGCCCATACGCAGCAGGGCCTGCCGAAGCTCTTCGATTTGCGGCTCCGGCATCGCCAGCGAAAACGAATTGCCGAGGCTGCCCGCGATTCGGGGCAGTTCGCCGCTCTCGAGCGCCGCTGTCATTGCCGGGGTATAGCGCGGATAGGATGCGCCGTCGCGGTCCGCCTGCGCAAACGCCGCGGCGGTACTGATGCTGACGGCGGGCTTGCACACGACAAAAAAGCACTGCGGCATCGGGGCAAGAGGAGTTAAAATCTCGCCGATCCCCTCGGCCCGCATGGCGCCGCCCCGAAGGCAGAACGGAACGTCCGCCCCGATTTTCAGGCCCAGCGCACACAGCTCGTCCATTGTAAAACCGGCATCGTATATCCGGTTCATCGCACGCAGCACGGCGGCGGCGTCGGCGCTGCCCCCGCCCATCCCCGCCTGATCGGGAATCCGTTTTAACATCCGGATTTGAATTCCGCCGTTTGGCAGATCCGCCGCCTGATAAAACAGGTGCGCGGCCCTTTGTACCGTATTTTCCTCCCCACAGGGAATCCCCGCCCGGTCGCAGAGCAGATCAACTCCCGGAGTTTGGGTCGGTGTGAGCAGCAAAGTATCATAAACGGAAACGGTCTGCATCACCATATCCAGCAGATGATAGCCGTCCGCACGGCGTCCCAGTATATCGAGTGTCAGATTCAGTTTTGCCGTTGCATAAACACAAACCGGCCGCCCCATATGCATAAACAATCTCCCCATTCCTCCCGGCAAAAAGAAGGTTTTGCCCGCCGCACCCGCAGAACGGGCGCAGCACGCAAAACCATTGAACCGATTTCATCCAGAGAAAAATTATTTGAGCGTACCCAAAAAGCGCTCGATCCGTTTGAGGGCCTCGGTGATATTCGGAATCGAGTTGGAGTAAGCGACCCGGGCAAAGCCCTCTCCGCAGTCGCCGAACGCGTTGCCGGGCACAATCGCAACCTTCTCCGCGTAAATCAGACGCTCGCAGAACTCCTCTGAACTGAGGCCGCTGCTCTTGATGCAGGGGAACACATAAAACGCTCCCTCGGGCTCAAAGCAGGTCAGGCCGAGTGAATTGAGGCCGTCTACGATCAGTCGGCGGCGCATATCGTATTGGGAACGCATCTCCTCAATATCGTCATCACCGTTTTTGAGCGCCTCAATCGCCGCATACTGCGACATGGTGGGTGCGCTCATAATGCCGTACTGGTGCAGCTTCGTCATCTGGGCGATGATCGCCGTCGGCCCCATGGCAAAGCCGAGACGCCAGCCGGTCATGGCATACGCCTTGGAGAAGCCGTTGATCAGGATCGTGCGCTCTTTCATGCCGTCGATCGCCGCGAAGCTGACGTGGGGCGTGTCGCCATAAGTCAGCTCGCTGTAAATTTCATCGGAAATCACCATCAGGTTATGTTCCTTGACAATCGCTGCAATTTCTTCCAGATGCTCGCGGCGCATCACGGCGCCAGTCGGGTTATTCGGGAAGGGCAGAACCAAGACTTTTGTCTTCGGGGTGATCTTCGCGCGCAGCTCCTCGGCGGTTAAGCGGAAATCATTTTCCGCCTTCGTTTCCAGAATCACCGGAACACCGCCGGCCATCTGCGCGAGCGGCACATAACAGACAAAGCTCGGCTCGGGGATGAGCACCTCGTCGCCGGGGTTCACAAGCGAGCGCAGGCTGGCGTCGATCGCTTCGGAGCCGCCAACGGTGACCACGACGTCCGTTGCGGGGTCGTATTCCACCTGGTATTTGCGGGCGACCCATTTGCAGATTTCCTGGCGCAGCTCCATAAAGCCGCGGTTCGGACTGTACCAGGTCTTTCCCTTTTCCAGCGTCTGAATTCCGGCCTGGCGCACATGCCAGGGGGTGGAAAAATCAGGCTCGCCAATGGAGAGGGAAATCACGTCGTCCATTTCACTTGCAATATCGAAAAACTTCCGGATTCCCGAAGGCTTGAGCGACTGCAGCTTTTGATTCATCACAGATTGATAATCGATCACCATACACACCCCGTTCTTTGGTCTTTGTCTTCTCCGGAGTGAAGAACAACCCCTCCGTCTTTATACCGGGTCAAAATAAAGTGGGTGGCTGTGGAAACAACAGAATCCAGCGCAGCCAGGCGGTTCATGACGAACAGCGCCACTTCCTGCATCGATTTTCCGTGAACAATCACCGCAAGATCATACCCGCCGGACATCAGGTAGACGCTCTCTACCTCGTCAAAGCTCATCACGCGGTCTGCCACCTCGTCAAAGCCGCGGTCCGGCTTCGGAACGACCTTCAGCTCAATCAGCGCCGTGACTTTATTCTGGTCGACCTTCTCCCAGTCGATCAGCGCGCGATAGCCTTTGATCACACCCTGCTTTTCATACTGTTCGATTGCTTCATTGACCTTTTCCTGCGTTGTGTCGAGCATTGCTGCGAGCTGCGCAGGGGTCAGTCTGGCATTTTCACTTAAAAGAGCTAACAATTTTTCCATTATAGTTCCTCCTTAAATTTTCTGAACAGTTCGCGGGATTGACCCTGCGCTGTTTATTCGATTGGCAGCAATACGGGCTCGCGCCCAACGTAGATGGTGAACCGATCAAACCCGGCCTGCGAAAGCAGAGACAGTCCGGTTTCTACCCCGGCGCCGATGTCTCCCCAGCGGTGTGCGTCGGAACCGATGGTCACATACTTTCCGCCCATCTGGCGGAAGCGCCGGATCACGTCTGGCGGCGGCAGGGTCTGCCCCAGCTTCTGCCGCAGGCCAGAGGTATTGAGCTCCAGCGCCTTGTGGTTCTGAACCAGCAGACTGAGGATTTCTTCGATGACCTCGCCGTGATCTGGGTAAAGCGGGGCCGGAATGCCCTTATCACCCGTAATGTATCGGTAGGGGTAAGTGAGATGCGCCAGGGAATCAAAACCGTCCCAGCGCACCATCTCGAGGATTTCATCAAAATAACGTGTGAGAAGCTCGTTGACATTCTGGTGATCGTAGTCGAGGAAATAAAAATCCTCCATCCCGGCCAAATTATGGAGCGAGGCCAGAACGAAGTCAAAACCGCAGGTGGTCAGAACATCCTGTGCCGCCTTTACATCCTGCAGGGGCTGGCCGAGCTCAACGCCCGCGTACACCCGCAGACGGCCCTGAAAAACCGCGGCGGCCTTTTTGGCCTCGAAATAAGACTGGCGCACCGAACGGTCGTATTCTTCCTTATAATATTCATTGCACTCGCAGTGATCCGTCAGGGCAACGGCATACAGGCCCTGGCGCTGTGCAGCCTCGCACATCATCATGGCCGGGTCTTCCGCGTCGCGGGAGCAATCGCTGTGCAGATGACAATCGGAAAAATATCTGTATTTCAAAACTCTGCTGCCTCCAGTCTCTGAATGCCCGCATCTGATGCTTATCTTCTATCAAAAACAGGCAAAGAATTTGGTATCTTTCCCGCCTGCGGCGGGAGAAAGATACCTGTGCTTCCCTTTTTCCTCTCGGACAACAGGGATACTTCTTGGCGATTTTTATTATCTTAGCATAAATCAAGGAAAAAAGACAGTTTTTCCTCTAAATTTTTTCAAAGTCGAAATTTAGTCTTAATAGTTTTTTTCTTAACGCGCTTGATGCCGAAAACGACTTGACATACCAATGTTTCTACTTCATAATAAAATGCATCAATACCCAGTTTTGATTGGAATTTGTTTATTTTTAGGAGGCTGCCGCATGCGCGCTGTAATTACTGTCCTTGGCAAAGATATGGTGGGTATTCTTGCCCGCGTCTCTGCCATCTGTGCCGAAAACCAAGTCAATGTGATCGAAGTGACCCAGTCTGTTCTGCAGGACATGTTTGCCATGATTATGATGGTGGATATTTCGAAAAGCACCATTCCCTTCAGTGATCTGGCTGATCGCCTGACTGAACTGGGAATCAGCATGAATCTGACGATCCACACCATGCACGAGGATATCTTTAACTCCATGCATCGTATTTAAGCGCGGGACGGGTTCTCTGATCGCAGAAAATCCCACCTGAAAAGCACTATTATATATAGAAAGGACCGCTTTCATGATTAATTCCCACGATATTCTCGAAACAATCAATATGATTGATAACGAAAATCTGGATGTACGCACCATTACCATGGGTATTTCTCTGCTGGACTGCGTGGATTCCGACCAAAAAACTGCCTGTGACAAGGTGTACGATAAAATTTGCCGCTATGCCAGCAACCTGGTCAAGACCGGCGAAGATATCAGCAAAGATTACGGCATTCCGATTATCAACAAACGCATATCCGTTACACCCATCTCGATGATTGCAGCGGCGTGTCCCTCAAAAAGTCCGGCACATTTTGCTCAGGCTTTGGACCGCGCTGCGAAAGAGGTGGGCGTCAATTTTATCGGCGGTTATTCCGCACTGGTACACAAAGGCTTTGGCCCGGGAGATTACGCACTGATTGAAAGCATCCCCGAGGTTCTCAGCACCACCAGTTTCGTTTGCTCCTCCGTCAACGTGGGCACCACCAAGGCGGGAATCAACATGGATGCTGTCGGCAAAATGGGACGCGTCATCCGCGAATGCGCGGAGAAAACAGCCGACCGCGACTGTATTGGAGCGGCTAAACTGGTGGTTTTCTGCAATGCGCCGGAGGATAACCCCTTTATGGCGGGCGCCTTCCACGGCCCCGGCGAGCCGGACTGCGTGATCAACGTTGGCGTATCCGGCCCCGGTGTGGTCAGAGCCGCGCTGGCAAAGGCGGAAGACTGCGATATTACCGGGATTGCCGACCTGATCAAAAAGACCGCGTTCAAGATCACCCGCATGGGACAGCTGGTCGCGCAGGAGGCCTCCCGCCGACTGTTTGTCCCCTTCGGTATCGTCGATCTCTCTTTGGCCCCCACCCCCGCCGTCGGCGATTCCGTCGCCTATATTCTGGAGGAAATGGGCCTTGAAGCCTGCGGCGCCCACGGCACGACCGCCGCGCTGGCCCTGCTGAACGACGCCGTGAAAAAGGGCGGCATCATGGCTTCCTCCCACGTCGGCGGTTTGTCCGGCGCGTTTATCCCCGTTACCGAGGACGCCGGCATGATCGAAGCCGCACGCCGCGGCTCTCTGACGCTCAACAAGCTCGAGGCCATGACCGCAGTCTGCTCCGTCGGCCTCGACATGATCGCCATTCCCGGCGACACCCCGGCCGAGGTGATTTCGGGCATTATTGCCGACGAAGCGGCGATCGGCATGGTCAACAGCAAAACCACCGCCGTGCGCCTGATCCCCGCGATCGGCAAGCAGGTGGGCGAGGAACTGAATTTCGGCGGTCTTTTGGGCGGCGGCCCCGTCATGGAGGTCAATCGTTACTCTCCGCAGCGGTTTATTCAGCGCGGCGGACGCATTCCGGCACCGCTTCAGAGCCTGAAAAATTGATTGTGTCTAAAAAATATCAAAACATTTTGATTTTTCTTGAGGTAATGTGTCACAGACGGAAAATTTGTCAAAAAATTAGTTGTATATTTGTGACGAGCGAGCTATAATTGTGCATGTGATTTCTGAGAATTTTGTGTAACATAGATTTTATTTATCAAGGAGGTGCGGTCATTATGAACGATATGCTGAAGCAGATCATCGAAATGGACGAAAAAGCCAGGCAGATCACGGACGCCGCCCAGAAACAGAAAATCGACACGGAAAAAGAAATTTCCAGAACGCGGGAGGATATTCGGAACCGTTATCTGGCCAGAGCAAGAGCCAGAGTCGAGAAAAACAGACCTCTTGAGCAAGCCGCGGCGGAAAAAACATGGCAGGTCAAAGAGCATCACTACCATGCTCTGGTGGAACAATTGGATCAGCAGTATGCGCAGAGCGGCGAAAAATGGGTCGACACGATTGTCCGCAATGTGATAGGAGAGTGATTTCATGCTTTCCCATCTCTCTTCCAACGTAGTTTCGGCAAAGGCCCGCGCGATGTATGGGCGCAGACTGACTGCTCAGAATTACCAGGAAATGCTTAACTGCAAAAACATCACAGAAATCGCCCGGTACCTTGCCACAAACACCGATTACGACAAGGTGCTTGCGGGAATCAATGATAGAGAAGTGCACCGCGGTCAGTTGGAGAACCGGCTCAAGCAGAAACTGCTTGCGGATTCGGCGGCCTTGTGCCGCTATGAAATCTCCATCAGCGACGCGCTGGCCGCTTATTTGCTGCAGCGCAGCGAGGTGGATCAGATTTTAAATGCTCTGCTGCACCTGAACGCCGACACGACAAAGGAATACTTTTTCTCCATGCCGGCCACTCTGGCCGTTCATTCGCGCATAGACCTTGTCCGGCTTTCGGGCGCAGATAATTTCGACAGCATTATTGCTGCTCTGGCTCACACGCCGTACCAGATGCTGCTGGAATCGTTCCGCCCCACTTATGACAACCCCATCGACTTTACCGCCGCAGAAAACGCGCTGAACACCTATTTGTACAGCCAGCTGTACGAAACCATCGAGCATCTGCGGTACAAAGGCATGAAACAGGATTTGCGGCAGATTGTCGATCTTTATCTCGATCTGAACAACTTTGCCCGTATTCTGCGCTTTAAAACGTATTTTCAGGCCGGCCCGGATTATATTCGCAGCAATCTTCTTCCGTTCGGCTCTCTCAACAAGGACCAAATTGAAAAAATGATTCAGGCCCGGGATGCCGGGGAGGTACGCACGCTTCTGGCACAAACAAGAATCGGCAAGAAGACCAGCAAAATTCAATACAATTTTGCCGATCAGCTTGCGGAGCGCGCACTGTACAACGTTTGCCACCGCGGCGTTCATTTTTCGGTATACGCATCGGTTGTTATGCTGTCTTATATCTTCTATATGCAGATCGAGCTGATGGACATCATTAATATTGTAGAGGGAATCCGCTATCATCTCCCGCCGGAAGAAATAAAAAAGCTGCTTGCTTTTTCTGATTTTTAACGAAAGGAGTGGTGCTATTTGGCTGTACAAAAACTAAAAATGGCCAGTATTATCGGCCGAATGAACGAACTGGATGAGGTGACGCTTCGATGTGGCCAATCTGAAATGTTCCATCCCGACAACGTTCTTTCATTCTACTCCGATACAACGCCCTTTGTTCCGATTGGGGAGGATAACCCCTACACAGCTCCTTTGCAAAGGCTTTCGGATACCTGCAAAAAGATCGAGCATCCCCTCAGCTTTGAGGGTGCACCCGACTGCAAGGCGGAGGAAGAAGATCGTGTTTTGCTGGAATATGTGGAGAAATTTACTTCTTATATTGAAGAATGCCTGAAACAGAAAAACGACGCGGAACAGAAAATTCAGGAACTGAATGCTTCGCTTCGGGATTTGTCTCACTTTGCAGGGATGGACCTGAACCTGGAAAAGGTGACGGACTGCAAATTTGTTCAGGTGCGGTTTGGCGTTTTGCCAAAAGAGAACTACGACAAGCTTTCTGTTTACAATGACAATCCTTATATCATGTTTTTCCCCAACTCCAGCGATGCGACCTCCTATTGGGGCGCCTACTTTGCCCCGACAGAGCAGATTGATGAAATAGACCGGGTTTTCTCCAGCCTGTTTTTCAAGCGGATCAGCCTGACCGGTTACCAGGGAACGCCGGAAGAAATGATCGTGCGTCTCCAGCAGCAGCACGATGAGGCTACGGCTCTGATCAACGAAATGAACGAAAAGCTGAGTGCCCACTGGCAGCGGGAGAAAGACAATTGCCAGCGGATCTTTAATCACCTGAGAGAAAAGAGCATCTATTTCGGCATCCGCCACTATGGCGCCCGTTACCACGAAAGCTTTGTCCTCACCGGGTGGATCCCCGCGAAGGGCGAGGAAGAATTCCGGGAATCACTGGAACCGCTGGAGTCGGTAGAATATTCTTTCGAAAACGCGGAAGCACAGTTGGAGCATTCCCCGCCTGTCAAGCTGAAGAACCCCAGGCTGTTTCGTCCGTTTGAGTTCTTTGTGGAAATGTTCGGACTTCCCTCTTACAACGAGGTTGACCCCACCATCTTTGTGGGAATCACCTATATTATCATGTTCGGCATCATGTTCGCCGATTTGGGGCAGGGTTTGTGCGTTTCTTTGGTCGGTTTGTTCATGTGGAAAAAATCCCGCATGCGGCTTGGCAAAATTCTGATGCCCTGCGGCATTTCCTCCGCAATATTCGGCTTTATTTTCGGCTCGGTATTCGGCTTTGAGCATGCGCTCAACCCTGTTTACCACGCACTGTTCGGCCTTGAAGACAAGCCCGTAGAGGTAATGCACCCCGCTACCACCAACATCATTATCTATTCGGCTGTCGGCATCGGCGTATCCCTCGTGATGATCGCCATGCTGATCAACATTTACTCGAGCGTCAAGAAAAAGAAATACGGCAACGCGCTGTTCAGCCCGAACGGCTTGGCCGGACTGCTGTTTTACGGTTCGATCGTGATCGGCTTCGGCGGACAGATCGCGATGGGCTGGCAGATTGTCACCACGCCGTATGTTCTTTGCTTTATGATCTTCCCGCTGCTGCTGATGTTCTTCCAGGAGATTCTGAGTGAGATTCTGGAGGGGCATAAAGACTGGCAGCCTGCCAGCTGGGGCGAATTTATCACACAGAACTTTTTCGAAGTATTCGAGTATCTGCTCAGCTACATGAGCAACACCATGTCCTTCCTTCGTGTCGGCGCGTTTGTTCTGGTTCACGCAGGCATGATGATGGTGGTATTTACTCTGGCCGAGATGTCCTCCGGAATCGGGTATGTTCTGGTTCTTGTTCTGGGCAATATCTTTGTCATGGCGCTGGAGGCCCTTCTGGCCGGCATTCAGGTATTGAGGCTGGAATTCTATGAAATGTTCAGCCGCTTCTTCGACGGCAACGGCCGTCCCTTCCATCCTGTATCCGCTCGCCAGGAGCAGAATCAGGCATGAGCCTGATTCTGCTTCAAGCGGTAAATAAATTAAAAAACACTATATTTTGGAGGCAAATCTTATGAACTACGTATTGTTAATTCTCCCTGTTGCGGCACTGATTCTCTCTGTTTTCCTGGCCATCAGAGCAGTCAAACACGGTAAAAAGGCCAAGACAGCCCTTGTTTCTCAACTCGCTGCTTTCATGATCGTATGCGCTGTTACCATTGCTGTACCCATGGTTGTAAGTGCTGCTACCGATGATTCCACAAATGCTACCACCACCTCTGCTGCAGACGACGGCACAAATGCCGGCAAAGAAGGCCTGGGCCTGCTGGCTGCCGGCCTGGTAACCGGTCTGGCCGGCATCGGCGGCGGTATCGCTGTTGGCGCTGCTTCTCCTGCTGCGATCGGCGCTACTGCAGAAGACCCCAAATCCTTCGGTAAATCCCTGATCTTCGTTGCGCTTGGTGAAGGTATTGCTCTGTACGGCCTGCTGATTTCCATCCTGATCCTGAACAAGATTTAAGCAGTCTTCTCAGAGTTTGAAACAAAGGAAAGCAGGTGCTGACATGCGATTTTACTTAATCAGCGACAACACAGACACGCTGGTAGGAATGCGCCTGGCCGGTATTCCCGGGATTTTGGCGCACGATGTCGGTGAGGTTCGCAAAGCTTTGAACGACGCCATTGAAATGAAGGACGTTGCGGTGATTCTGATGACCGAACGCCTGATTTCCATGTGCCCCGAGCTGGTTTACGATTTAAAGCTGAACCTGAAACGCCCTTTGATCGTTGAAATACCCGACCGTCACGGCAATGGCCGTACCAAGGATTCTATTACCCGCTATGTCCGCGAGGCAATCGGAGTAAAAATTTAAACCGCCAAGGCGGCGGAACGGGGGGTTACTATGGCTTCTAATGATGAAAAATTAAGTAAATTTAGTACTGCAATCAACCATTACGCGCAGGAACAGCGGGAAAAAATTGAACAGGAAATTGCCGAGTACAAGCAAACTCAGCTGGAAGAAGCGGAGCGCCAGGTGCTGCACGAGGCATACCAGCTCATTCAGGGCGAAATGACTGCCATGCGGGATGAAATCGTGCGTGACATCGCGCACCGTGAAATGGACGCCCGCAAGCAGCTTTTGGAGAAGAGAAAGAATATTGAGAACGAGGTGTTTGACAAGGCGAAGAACCGCCTGATCGATTACACCAAATCCGCTCAGTATCCTTCCCTGCTGCAGAAGTATACCCGCGGCCTTTCCGAGCTGTTCCCGGAATCCGGCACGGTTCTCTGCGTGAAAAAGGATGATCTGCAATATGAGGATCTGCTCCGGCAGGCATTTGCAAAAGACTGCACTGTCCAGGCGGATCAGGATATTCTGATCGGCGGTGTTCGCGCCTTTCATGCCGAAAAGGGCATCATGGCCGATGAAACACTGGACACGATGCTGGAATCACAGCAGGAGTGGTTTGAAGAAACCTCTGGAATGTCTGTGGTCTGAGCCGTAATACCAACGATAACGGAGATGATTGAAGATGGAGAACCAAGATGTAATTTATGGTATTAACGGGCCGGTCGTAACAGTTAGAAATTCGCGCAGCTTTTCCATGATGGAAATGGTATTCGTCGGCAAGGAACGTCTGGTGGGTGAAATCATCGGCATTACCGATAAAGTGACCACCATTCAGGTCTATGAAGAAACCACCGGACTGCGTCCGGGCGAGCCGGTATTCGGTACCGGCAGCCCCATGAATGTTACGTTAGGCCCAGGGATTCTGGATAATATTTTCGACGGAATCGAGCGCCCGCTGAAGAAGATCGCAGACGATTCCGGTTCTGTGTTTATCTCCCGCGGCAGCAACGTGCCCGCGCTTGATCCTGACCTGCTCTGGGAAGTCACCGTCACCGTTCAGGTGGGTGACGAGCTAAAAGGCGGCGCTATTTACGCCGAATGCCCGGAGACAAAAATCATACGGCATAAATGCCTGGTACCGCCCTCGCTGAGCGGCACCGTGACAAAGGTGGCTGCAAACGGAAAATACCGTGCAAACGATACCGTTGTTGAGCTCACCGACGCAAAGGGAAACAAGCATGAACTGACCCTTTGCCAGAGATGGCCCATCCGTACACCGCGCCCGGTTACGGAGCGCATGCAGCCCAGAATTCCGCTGGTTACCGGTCAGCGTGTCATCGACACCCTGTTCCCTGTAGCCAAGGGCGGCACCGCGGCTATCCCAGGCGGATTTGGAAGCGGCAAGACCATGACGCAGCACCAGCTTGCCAAGTGGTGCGACGCGGATATTATCATCTACGTCGGCTGCGGTGAGCGCGGCAATGAAATGGCCCAGGTTCTGCAGGAATTCTCAGAGCTGATCGACCCGAAATCCGGCCGGCCTATGACCGACCGTACCACCCTGATCGCGAACACCTCGAACATGCCTGTGGCCGCTCGTGAAGCGTCCATCTACACCGGCATTACCCTGGCTGAGTATTATCGCGACATGGGCTACCACGTGGCCATGATGGCTGACTCCACCTCCCGCTGGGCGGAGGCTCTGCGTGAAATTTCCGGCCGTTTGGAAGAGATGCCCGCAGAAGAAGGCTTCCCGGCGTATCTGCCCTCTCGTCTGGCGGAATTCTACGAGCGTGCCAGCTATACGAAAAACCTGAACGGCACCGATGGCTCCATTACGATCATCGGCGCGGTTTCCCCGGCAGGCGCGGACTTCTCTGAGCCTGTTACCCAAAACACCAAGCGTTTTACCCGCTGCTTCTGGGCTTTGGACAAAAACCTTGCCTACGCAAGACATTATCCGGCGATCAACTGGATGACCAGCTACAGCGAATATTCCGCCGACCTGCAGGATTGGTTCAAAGAGAATGTGGGCGAGGAATTCCTGGAGTACCGCAGACAGACCAACAATCTTCTTCAGGAAGAAAACAAGCTGATGGAAATTGTAAAGCTGATCGGTTCGGACGTTCTGCCCGACGATCAGAAGCTCGTCATCGAAATTGCACGTCTGATCCGCGTTGGCTTTTTGCAGCAGAATGCGTTCCACGCCGAAGATACCTTCGTGCCGCTGGAGAAGCAGAAGCTGATGATGAAGGTCATTTTGCACCTGTACCAGAAAGCGCGGCAGCTCATCGCAGCGTCCGTTCCCATTTCCAGCATTATGCAGGCCGGTCTGTTTGACAAGCTGGTGAAGATCAAGTACGATGTACCGAACGACAAGCTGGACTTGTTTGATGACTATATTGCAGAAATTGATAACACCGTGGCGGATATCATCAATAACTGATTGAGCCCCACGGAAAGAAGGCGGTTTTTTTATGATTCTTGATTATATTGGCGTCAAAGAAATAAACGGGTCGCTGATTGTGCTGGACGATGTGGAAAATGCCTCTTTTGAAGAAATTGTTGACATTCGTCTGGACAACGGCACCATGCGCCAGGGCCGAATCGTTCAGATGGACGGCAAGCGCGTGGTCATTCAGGTTTTTGACGGAACCCGCGGCATTTCTTTGGGCAATACCCGTACACGTCTGCGCGGCCGCCCCATGGAGATGCCCCTTTCCCCCGAGATTCTGGGCCGTGTGTTCGACGGCTCCGGCCGGCCGATCGACGGTTTGGGCAACATCTTCCCGCAGAAGCGCATGAATATCAACGGCACCCCGATCAACCCGGTGTCTCGCGTATACCCGGTCAACTACATCAACACCGGCGTTTCCAGCATCGATACGCTGATGACTCTGATCCGTGGACAAAAGCTGCCGATCTTCTCCGGTTCCGGTATGTCTCACAATGAGCTGGCCGTGCAGATCGCCCGCCAGGCAAAGATCACCGGTGCGGAAGGCGACAACTTTGCGATCGTGTTTGCCGCCATGGGCGTTAAGAACGACGTTGCGGAATATTTCCGCCGCTCGTTCGATGAGTCCGGCGTTCTGCAGAAGGTTGTCATGTTCATCAATCTGGCGAATGACCCGATCATTGAACGTACTCTGACTCCCCGCTGCGCGCTGACGACCGCGGAATACCTGGCGTTCGAGCTGAACATGCACATTCTGGTCATCATGACCGACATGACCTCTTACGCGGAAGCGCTGCGCGAATTCAGCTCCTCTAAGGGTGAAATCCCCGGCAGAAAGGGCTTCCCCGGATACTTGTATTCGGACTTTGCCTCTCTGTACGAGCGCGCTGGCATGGTAGAGGGAAAAACCGGTTCTGTCACGCAGATTCCGATTCTGACCATGCCCAACGACGACGTAACGCACCCCGTGCCCGACCTGACCGGCTACATCACCGAGGGCCAGATCGTTCTGGACCGCACGCTCGACAGCATGGGGATCTACCCGCCCGTCGGCGTTCTTCCCTCACTGTCCCGTTTGATGAAGGATGGTATCGGCGAAGGCTTTACCCGCGCGGATCACTCCGCGCTTTCGAACCAGCTGTTCGCCTCTTACGCGAAGGTAATGGACGCCCGTTCACTGGCCTCTGTTATCGGCGAGGAAGAGCTCTCCCCTGTGGACAAACAGTATCTGCACTTTGGCAAGCTGTTTGAGCAGCAGTTCCTGACCCAGCGGCACAACGAAAACAGAACCATCGACCAGAGCCTGGATCTGGGCTGGAGACTGCTGTCTACCCTGCCCCGTTCTGAGCTGGATCGTGTGGACGATGCGGTTCTCAACCAGTTCTACAAGCCGGAAAACGCAGCGAAGGATTCGGATGAACTGGACGAAGAAGCAGACGGAACCACCAATAACTAAGGCGAGGTGAGCGGCATTGGCGATTCAAATCGTACCAACCAAGGGCAATCTTCTTGCCACCAAGAAATCGCTTAGTCTGGCCCGCACCGGCTTTGAGCTGATGGACCGTAAGCGCAACATTCTGATCCGCGAAATGATGGCTTTGATCGAACGGGCCAACGAGATTCAGGATAAGATCGACAGAACGTATGACGCAGCCTACGCGGCTTTGCAGATGGCCAACGTTACGCTGGGTATTTGCGACAAAATCGCGGAGACTGTCCCCTACGACGACAATCTGAATGTGGCGTACCGCAGCGTTATGGGCGTTGAAATTCCCATGGTTTCTCTGGAACGCACGCCTCCCACGCTCAGTTACGGCCTGATGGACACAAACGCCATGATGGATGACGCCTACCTGAAATTCCGGGAGGTAAAGTATCTTACCGCGGAGCTGGCCGAGGTGGAAAACAGCGTTTACCGCCTGGCCGACAATGTGAAAAAGACACAGAAGCGCGCGAATGCGCTGAAGAACATCATGATTCCGCGTTTTGAGGAAACCGTGAAGTTCATTACCGACGCACTGGAAGAAAAGGACAGAGAGGAATTCTCTCGCCTGAAGGTAATCAAGCGGCAGAAAACTGCCGGCTAACCGAAACACTTTCCGGATGGGTCATTTCCCATAAGAATGTCTTCCCTGTAAGAAAAAAGAGCCGTAGGATTTCAGAATCCTACGGCTCTTTTTTGCATTTTAATTGTCTTGATTTTTGATCATCGAGTTGCTGATAAAATCATTTGTATAGTCCAGATGCTCTCGCATTGCCGCAGCGGCCTTCAAAGCATCGTGGGCTTCAATTGCCCTGACAACCGCTTCGTGCTGCTCCCTGACGATATTTCTGTTTTCCGGACTCTGGAACAGATTGGTCACCACATCTTCAATGTACCTGTCTATCAGATTGGAAACCGCATACATCACATTGGTCATAAGATCATTTCCCGATGCCTGCACAATTTTATAATGTATTTTTTTATCGATCTCAGCACTCTTTTCAGAATCATCTTCATGGTTGAGTAAGCTCATCAGCTCCTTTATTTCCTGAAGCTCCGCGTCGCTGATGTTCTTTGCCGCCAAGGCGGCCGTTTCCGGTTCAATGACTTTTCTCAATTCCAAAATCTCGTTTGTTTTGCTTCCATGCAGCATAAATGAGATTGAAATGGGTTCCAGCAGACTGTCCTCAAAGGATTCTTTGATAAAATTCCCTTCCCCTTGTCTGCACTCAATGATCCCCAGCATCTCCAAAGACCTTAAAGCTTCTCTGATCGATGTTCTGCTGACATTGAGCTGTTCACACAAATCTCTTTCCGAAGGCAATTGATCGCCACATCTCAGTTCCCCGTTTTGAATGATCTCTTTTATCTGCTCGATCACCTGTTCGAAAACCTTTGTCGGTTTAATTTCACGAAACATTATAAAATCCTCCCGGAAATCAGTTTTATGGATTTCGCTCACAAATTCATGATTTCAATCAGCTCCAAAGGATTTTGAATCACTGTTTTAGCGCCATTCTTCCATAGTTCGTCCGCTTTCCGGAATCCCCATGCCGCGCCGACCGCATACATGCCGGCCGCATCAGCCGTTTTCATATCGACCCCCGAATCACCAAGATACAGGAAATCGGAAACAGGGATTCCGGAAAGCTTCGATATTTCGAGCGCAGAGTATGGATCCGGTTTTTTCGGTATGCCTGTTCTGGCGCCGTAAACCAGCTCAAAACGCTTTAATCCGAAAAACGCATCTATCACCTCTTCGGTAAAGTGATGCGGCTTATTGGAAAGCACAAACATCCGTATTTTCGATTTTTCCAAACGGCGGAGCAGTTCTTCGATTCCCGTATAAAGTTTTGTTGCCTGATTCCATCTTTTTTCATATTGCTTTTCAAGCTCGCCCAGATACTGGTTTACTTTTTCCTCATCGCGTTCTTCTTCCGGCAAAGCGGATATTGCCAGGACCCTCATTCCATTCCCGACAAACTGCTTGTATTTTTCTATATCGTGTACAGGGAATCCATGCCTGCTCAACACAAAATTCATAGAATCGGCCAGATCCTGAATGCTGTCCAGCAAAGTGCCGTCGACATCAAAAATAATTCCAGAGTAACTCATATTATAATTCCTCCGCATGGTTTAATGAAAGAACCCAACAAAAACATTCCATATGACAGGGGCCAAAAACACAGTGGTAATTCCCGAAACCGCCATCGTCAGACTGCTCATAGCCCCCTCGATTTCTCCCAATTCCATTGCCTTTGCCGTGCCGATCGCATGGGAAGACGCCCCTATGGCAATCCCAAACGCAATTTTATCGTCCATTTTGAAAAATTTATATAAGATCGGGCTTAAGATCGAACCTATGATACCGGTAAGGATGATCGCTGCAACGGTGACCGACTGGATTCCTTGCAGCTGCTGTGAAACAGCGATCCCAATCGGTGTCGTAATGGATTTTGGAATCAGTGACCTGATCAGTACATCCGATATCCCCAAAAATTTTGAACCCAGGATGACAAAAGTCATTCCACAGATATTGCTGCATAGAACGCTTGTGAGGATCGGCAAAGCATTTTCCTGAAATAAAGCAAATCTTTTATACATGGGTAAGGCCAAAGCAACCGTCGCCGGATATAGAAAGAATGAGATGAATTGGCCGCCCGCATTAAAGTTTTCATAGTTGATATTCAGCTTCGTCAGTAAAACGATCACGATCACGATGGCAATCAGCAAAGGATTCAAGATGGAAAGTTTTATTTTTCGATTGATATAAATCCCGATTTCATAAGCGATTAACGACAGTAACACGCCGAACACCGGGGAATGGGTAATTTCATTCATGGGAGTTTCCTTTTCTGAATAACTGAATGACAGATGCTGTTATGATCCAAACCACTGCTGTTGAAGTGATCAAAATGGTGATAAAGCCGACCCAATTTCCTTTTAACGCAGCAAATGAGGTGATCAGCCCCACTCCAGCCGGAATAAAGAAAAAAGACATATTCGACAGCAGAAATTCACATACATCCTCAATCATCTCTACCTTGATAATTCCTTTGCGGAGCGCCAGAAAAAGCAGGACCAAACCGATAACAGAGCCCGGAACCGGCAGATGAAGCAGGGTTTGCAGCACTTGTCCTGCAAAATAGGTAACTAAGATGATCATCAATTGTTTTAAATACTTCATTGGAAATTTGCGCTCCTCTTCGGATAAAATAAATTGGTAGTATGGTCATACCAGTAATTTACTATATCATTTTTTACTAAATATTTCAATTGACATGGACAGACAACGTTCCCTGAAAAGCGTCCCCTTTTTTGGCGATTCCAGCGCTTCTGAATCATTCATTTGTTTCAGTATGGAAGCGTTTCAGCTGAAGAATGTGACCGAACTCAATGAGAAATATCCGCCCTTTTATTGAAAAACAGCCGCCGACTTAATAGTCGGCGGCTGTTTTGTAAATTGGCTGATATAAAAAGCTTTTTTCCCGTTGATACGAAATTGCTGTATTTATTTCGCGCTTGCAATCGCCGCGTTGGCTTCGCGTGTCATTCTTTCAAAATCCGCCTGCTCCAGAACAAGCTCGCCCGCCTTGGCGTTTTCCTCCACTTGCTCAATCTTTCTCGCGCCGCCCAGCACATTCAGGAATTTGCTGCGGGCCACCATCCAGGCAATCACAAGATTCCCCAGCGTGCAGCCGTATTTTTCGGTGAGATCGGACCAGCCGTTCAGCATTTGCAGCGCAAACTGGCGATGCTCCGGCATCCACCAGAATTTGTTTTCGTGCACGGAGCCTGCCGGAATCTCGTAATCCATTGTGATTTTACCGGTCAGCAGGCCCTGCTCCAGCGGCGAATACGCCTGGAGGGTAATTTTATGCTCCTCGCAGTAAGGCAGCAGCGAAGCCTCCACACGGCGGTCTAGCAGGCTGAATTTCTCCTGAATCACATCCACCTTGCCGTATTTCAGGTATTCATCCAGATGTGCCGTCGTCACGTTGGAAGCACCAATCACGCGGATTTTGCCCTCCTGCTTCATTTTCAGAAGCTCTGCCATCGTTTCAGCAATTGGCGCGCCGCCTTCCGGGGCCTGCCAATGGGTGTAATAAATATCGATGTAATCCGTCTGCAGGCGGCGCAGGCTATCCTCCAAGTCCTGCCGGATGGAGCGCGCGGAAAGATTGCGGTACACCTCATGGCCGTCCCGTTCAAAGCGGTCGGTGCCGTTGGCGTCGCGCCACTGCAAGCCGCATTTGGTCGAGAGGACCGCACTTTCTCTGCGGCCCTTCAGTGCGCGGCCCACCACCTCTTCACTGTGCCCAAAGCCGTAGACCGGCGCGGTATCGATCCAGTTCAGGCCCTGATCCAGCGCGCAGTGAATCGCGCGCACAGAAAGAGAATCATCGTT
>JAEXDU010000194.1 GCA_023401495.1 Bacillota bacterium | reverse complement strand
GTCGGCGGGCATTTTCAGAGCGCTCTCGTTGGCTCGCTGTTTTTCTGTGCGGCTTCGCCGCATTCTTTTGTTGGCTTGCGAGTGCTTTGGTACCATTTGCAGACGTTAAGCTTCCCCTACGCACTTGCTTCACGCGCAGGCCGTGCCTGCGCGTGAGACAGAACCAGAGCGGGAGCCTCTCTCGGTTTCCAAAGGCAGCGCCTTTGGTCGTTGAGTGGGGGTTCCAAGGGGGAGAGAATCGAAACTCCCCCCTTGGCGAATCTTTGCTTCCTTTCTTTTCGTCAAGAAAGGAAGGGCCTGCCCCGGCCTGAGGGGCAAGCCTGCGCCAGCAGACAGGCTGCGTCTGTACGCACATCGCGAGAAACCCCGCAAAGAAAACAACCCGCTCTCTCGCGAACGAAAAACCTCTGTCAAATAGACGAAGGTCTGCTCCGGCACAAGGGGCAAGCCTGCGTCGGCAGATAGACTGCATCTGTACACATCGCGAAAAACCGCAGAGAAAAACATCTCGCTCTCTCGCGAACAAAATACTTCTGTCAAATGAAAAAAAGCCCGCCCCGGCACGAAGGGCAAGCCTGCGTCAGCAGACAGGCAGCGTCTGTACGCACATCGCGAAAAAGCCCACCAGAAAAAACAGCCTTACAACTTATCGTTGAATCAATTAAGTTTTCAACTATGAGTTAACAATTTGTTGAAAACCTTCTTTCTTTTCCATTTGACGATACGCCCAAACAATACTCCATTCATCGTAACGAAAAGAGACTGCCACGGTGCGTTTACAGGCTCAGCCTGCAAATAAAAAAGCGCCGGATTTCCAAAAAATCCGGCGCTTTTATTGATGATGTGATAATTTTTCTCATTCTTATAATTTATCTTGCAATTTTTCCCATAAAATGATATTCTCAAACTGTAAGGTACGATTAAGTGCAAAGCGGGAACGGGGTGCTAGCACCACCCCGCTCCCTGCTACGGAGACTACCCTCCATAACAACAGCTTTCGCTGCGATTTGCAAGCACAATTATAACCCATTTTTCCCCTTTTGTACAGGGGGGTGCCTTTAAATGGGTTTTCCGTCCGGGTTGTGTATTGCACTTATATAGTGGCGCTGTGTTATGGGAGTTCCCTTTCGGGGGGAATGATCCGTGACCAGTGCTTTTTTGTTGCCTTACAGACAAGGCAAAGCGGGCCGGGTTTCTGTGAAAATTGGAATGTCAATCCGAATTCCCAATGATTGATCTGCCTCTCTAAAAACCGCAGGCCTCTCCCCAAGAGCTATGTGGTCCCGGTTCCGCCGCGCCGCTGTCTGTAGGAACACGATTGCCGCACACACCGTCCGTGTGCGGATTCACCCACAACAAAAATCCTCTCCTGAAAACAGGAGAGGATTTTTTCTGCCCCAAAGGGCTTTCTGATCAAATCTTGCTTTTATTCGTAGCGCAGCGCCTCGATCGGGTCGAGCTTCGCGGCCTTGTTGGCGGGGTAATACCCAAAGAACAGGCCGATCGCCATAGAGAAGCCGACCGCCACCGCAATAGAGGCAATCGTCGGCACCACCGGCTGGCCGATCAGCACTCCTCCCAGGTACCCCAGCGCGCCGCCGGTTACAATTCCCAGAATACCGCCGATCACACAAATGATCATCGATTCCACAATGAACTGAATCCGGATCGCGCTGTCTTTCGCGCCCAGCGCCTTGCGGATGCCGATTTCACGGGTACGCTCTGTCACGGATACCAGCATAATGTTCATAACGCCGATGCCGCCTACCAGAAGCGAAATCCCCGCAATAACCGCGATTGCCAGCGACATGGTGTTCATGATATTGTTCATTTCCGTCAGCTGAGAATCATAGCTCATGGCGCGCACCATGACCGTCTCGTTATTTGAGTACCACTGGTTGAAAAACTCCTGACTGTCCAGGCTGGTTTTGGAGTAATCCGAACCCATCAGCGCGCTGACCGTAAAAGAGGAATAGCCGTCATTGGTGTTCAGAATCCGCGTGGCCGCGCCGAGGGGCAGATATAGATTCGTTGTATCTGTAACGCCCATCATCGCCTGCATGGCCTCGTTGCCGACCGACACATCCTCGTAAATCCCTACCACGGTAACGGTCTCACGGCCTGTATCCAGACTCACCTTGATCTGCTCACCCAGCGGATTGGAGTTGCCGGGGAACAAAATCGCGGCCAGCTTTTCCGAGATCACGCCAAGATTATTGCCGCGCTGCACATCGCGATCCGTCAGAAAGCGTCCGCTTTTGATTTTGATGTTGCTCGTAACGGCGTAGCCCGGGTTGACCCCCGACACATTCACCTTATAGGTTTCACCGCGGAATTTGATCGTACCGGAGCCAACGCTGCGCGAAAGGCCGATGCCGTTGATCCGGTCCTTGAACCTCTCCTGATACTTCTCGATCATATCGTCGGTCATCAGGTCGTCCGAATCCATCGAGATGCTCCTTGCGTTATCGCGGGGGGAAACATACACCTCGATGTTGGTAATACCGAAAGTTTCCAGCGCACTGCTGACCGAACTCGTCATCGCCGAGCCCACGGACGAGATCGCGATTACAGAGCCGATGCCGATGATGATGCCCAGCATGGTGAGCAGGGCACGCATTTTGTTCGCGACCAGCCCGGCTACCGCAAGGCGGACGTTTTCCATCAGATTCATACGGCCGCCTCCTGTTCCGGGCGGTGTACGTTTCCGCGATTATCCACGTCGCTGACAATGTAGCCGTCGCGGATGGTGATGATGCGGTCGGTTTCCTCGGCCAGCTCCTGGTTATGGGTAATCAGCACGATCGTTTTCTTTTCTTTCTCGTGAAGCGTGTGGAATAAATCCATTACCAGGCGGCCGGTGGAGCTGTCAAGCGCACCGGTGGGTTCGTCGGCCAGGATAATGGAAGGATCGTTCGCCATGGCGCGGGCAATCGCCACACGCTGCTTCTGGCCGCCCGAAAGCTCATTCGGCATGTGGCGGGCCCGTTCCGACATCTCCACCAGCTCCAGCAGCCTTTTCGACCGCTCCACCCGCTTTGCGTGGGGAACGCCGGCATACAGCATCGGCAGCTCCACGTTGCCCAGCGAGGTGGAACGCGGGATCAGGTTAAAGGTCTGGAACACAAAACCGATCTTGCGGTTGCGGATTTCGGAAAGCTGATTGCTCGGCATGTCGCCGGTAGAAACGCCGTCCAGCAGATATTCGCCGGAGGTCGGGCGGTCCAACGCGCCGATCAGGTTCATCAGGGTCGATTTACCCGAACCGGACGCGCCCACGATGGAAACAAATTCGCCGTCGTACACATTCAGGTTGATGCCGTGCAGAATCTCAAGCTCATTGGGCGTGCCGAGATAATACGTTTTGATAATGTCGTGCATTTCGATGATGGTTTTCCCGCTCATGACGAAGCCTCCCCGGAAGCGCCGCTCACCGCGTCCGCCAAAGCCGACGCGCCGTTTGTCACCGTAATGAGCAGCCCGGGCGACATGGATTTTGCATCGGTGATCACCGGCGTTCCCGCCGTGAGGCCCTCACCGGAAACCTCTATGGACAAGTCGGTCTCAAGCCCGGTCTTGACCGGGATCGCCACCGCCTGATACGTGTCATCGGACTGTTTTTTCGGGGTATAAACAACGGTTTCGCCCTTTTCGTTCGTGGTCAGCGCATCATAGGGCACCGCCAGAACGTCGGCCTTTTCCTGTGTGATGATTTTCGCCTTGGCGCTCATGCCGATGCGCAGGGGCGTATCCGGCGTCTGGATCAAAACATCGGCTTCAAACTCCACATTGCTGCCGGTCGCAGCGGCGGCTGTGCCTGTCGCGGTACTGCCCGAACCGACAGCGGCCGGGGCGATCTTCTGCACGATGCCCTCATACTCCACATCGCCGGTGGCGTCCGCCGTAATGACAGCCTTCATTCCCTCTTTAATGGAAGGCAGATCGTATTCCTTCACCTTCACCTTTACCTGCAGCCCCTCTGTGTTCTCGATCGTGAACATCAGGCCTGTCGCGGTCGCGTTTTCCTCCGCATACACAGCGGTAACCGTTCCGGCGGCGGGTGCGGTGACGGTGCATTTTTTCAGGTTGTCGTTGAGGGTTTGAATCTCTGCCTGCAAAGATTCCGTGTTCGCCGCTATTTTTTCCGAGGTAACGGCATCCTTGGCGCTGTCCAGCGACTGGCTGGCCGCGGTCTGCGCCGCTTTCAGCGACTGCACGGCACTGTCGTAGGCAAGCTGGGCATCCTCAACCGCCTTCACATAGTTCTTCATTTTGTCTGTGGAGGCGTTCTGCGCGTCGATAGTAGCGGCATTGAGCTCTTTTTGCGCGCTCTTGTAAGCAAACTCCGCATCTTCGTAAGCCTGCCGTAGTGCCTTTATAGAGACAAACTGGTTTGTGTTCTCATCAGTAAATCCATTGTTTTCTTCAAAATCGTCAATTTCCTTTTGTTTCTTATCAATCTCGTCCTGACTGGCTCCACTCTGTTTCAAATCTTTGAGCTCATCCTTCAAGTCGTTCAGCTCATCTTTGAACTCTTTTTTTGCCTCGTTATATTCTTTTTCTGCCCGATCAAACGTAGTCTTAGCGGAGCTTACTTTAGAATTTGCCGACACCAGCTGGTTTTTCATTTCCTGATCCACCCGGGCCTGGTTGACGTCGCGGTCGTCAATCGCCTTGGCGAGCGTGCGCTGGGTATTGGTCACCTGATCCTGCGCAGTGTTGATCTGGGTGTTGAGTCCCTGATCCAGATTGTTCTTGGCGTCCTGATAGCTCTTCTCCGCGGACTGAATCCGCTGCTGTGAGCTTTCCGAACCGGTACGCAGGGCAATCTGCTTTTGCTGCAGGGTATTATGTATGTCGGTATCGTCCAGCTTCGCCAGCAGCTGCCCGGCGGCGACTTTGTCGCCCACCTTCACCGGCACACTCTCAATCGGCGCAGACACCTCGGCATACACATAAACCGTATCGGTGCTTTCCACATTGCCGCTGGCTTCCACGGTACCGCGCAGCGTCTGCTGGGCCAGCGTCTCAGTCTGAACCGGTGTAGGCGTCGGTCCCTTCTGGGAAAAAACCGCAAACGCTGCTGCGATTCCGATCACCACAACACCGGCAATAATGATTACTTTCTTTTTTTTCACAGCGTTATCCTCCAATGGAAAATGCGAATCTCACACTTATTTGTATTACTCGATTAGTACAATAATACACTATTTTTTCAATAAAATCAATCGATTTCAATTATGGGAGCCCGGCTCATCATAATTTTACAGAATAGTCATAATTTCGCAACAGGCGCCCTGCGCCCTGCAAAAATTGTTAATGACATTAACTATATAATAAGAGTATTTATTTTGAATGTCAAGGCAAAAGTATTTGAAAGAAATACCATATGGGGAAAACGGTAGTTTTATCCGCAGTGTTTTTGTGGTAAAATAGCTGCAAAGCAGATGAAACCCCGGCGGGTTTGAGGCCGCTAACACATCGCGGTGCAGGTGAAAGAAAATACAAAAACACAGGATGGCACTTGCGCCCCAGGATACAAAGGAGGAACCCCATGAAGCTGCAAGGATGGTATTTGTATAACAGCGCGTTCGTCTTAAAGACGGAAACCCATTGCTTTATTTTTGATTATTACCCGTACGCAGGGGAAC